>DASVRN010000233.1:0-21039 GCA_036388595.1 Chloroflexia bacterium | reverse complement strand
CTAAACTTGCTGCTCATACTTTGTGTCTGTTCATCAACCGTGCTTTAGGTAAGCAACACTTCCTTCAAATCAAACAACTTGCTTTCCCTATCTAGCATAACTCCCAAGGGGGAATATGGTCCCCGCTAGTGGCACATACCTGCTTTGACACAGCCCCGAAGGCCCGAAGTACGCTTGATCTGGCTTCTGTGCGTATCGTTACTACTCCGCACGAGTGGAGTATGCCACACCCCTTACCAACGGGCTAACATATCTATACCAAATGGTCATTTACAGCCCCCTGGTCCGGTGCTATACTCGACTTGACTTACCCGTATGCATGGGTGATTTGGTCTATCTACGGCTGAGGAAGAGCAGACTTTTGGAGCGGCACAATCCCAAAACATGGTCCCGCCAACCCCATCACGTTTCACGTTTCACGTTTCAGATACAGGCCCCGGAGGTAAAAGGTCTTGTTGGGAGTGAACAACCAGCAGGTGACGGGCGAGCAGCAGCCCAGGTCGTTTGACGTAAGCGAGTTCACCGAGTTCCTGGTGGATGCCAAGCGCAAGGCGCTGCCCTCGAAGGACGCGGGGGCGATAAGCTCCGCCATGCCCGACGTGACGCTGCTAGAGCACGCGCACGGCGACTATTCCTATAAGAACCTCTACTTCGGCTTCGAGCGATTTTCGGGGCAGGAGACGGTCTTCCACAAAGGCAAGGCTATCTGGGGCATGGGTTATTCAGGCGGTCTGATGCCGCATTTCATGTGGGACTTGCAGACCCAGTGGGTGTACGCGGTGTTGCGCACGGCCCTGTCGCAGGTCAGCGAGGATATGCCCTATCGCGGCCCCTCACAGTACGAGTACTTCGGCTTCGAGTACATCAACCACCCCATAGGCCACCTTGCCGAGTTCATCGGTGAGGAGATAATCAAGTACCGCGACGCGCTGGTATACCACCTGTGGTACGTAGGCGGATATATCAAGTAGCTGCCGGGCAAGCTCATACCAGACAAGACAAAACCCGCCATATAGCGGGTTTTGTCTTGTCCAATGTTTTCACCCCACATGATGATAATTAGCGATTAGCCCTGTCTAACCACTAACCACTAACCACTAACCACTACTTAGCCACACTCTCCACCGCTGCCTGGTCGTTGGATGAAATGAGCGTCACCGTCTTGCCCGAACGCGTGAGGCTGTAGAAGCGGTCGTCCTGCTCGTAGAGGTCGCCCGTGCGGGTGGCATTGTCGAACGTCTCTTCGAGGGCCTCGACGTATTCATCGGCTTCGTTGTCGTTGTCCCACTCGATGGCGGTGTACATCAGGCCCAGGTCGCCGTCGGGGTTCTGGTAGAAGGCGTAGCTGCCGCCACCCCAGCCGGCCGCGGCCTCCTCGGGGTCGGCAGCGCCGTTCTCGTCCAGTATCACCCTCAGGTCGAACTCACCCAGCGTGCCCCAGTCCACCATAGTCCAGCCCGCGCCCAGCGTGTCGGTGAGGGGTGGCAGAGGCACCTGTATCGGCTCGTCTCGCGGGGAGTCGAAGTATTTGTCGGGGTGCAGTATCTGCTCGGTGGAAGCGGGCGGGTCGGCCAGGGCTTCGTCTACCGCCTGGAAGCCGTCCATCGCCAGCAACTCGTTGACGAAGTCGGCCCCGGCATCGTAGGGGAAGTATAGGCTCTCTCGCAGGTACGCTGGGGCGCTGTTCAACACCGACGTATCGGCGGACGAGCTTTCTTCGATGAACTCCTGTATGTCCGATTGCGTGAAGTAATCGCGTACGTAGCTAAGACCCGCTATCGTGGCATCGCCTTCAACCAGCGCCCTTATCGCCAGCGAGCGGTCGTCATCGTGGCTGTCGTCGGGCAGCAGCTTCTCCAGGTCGAAGTGCTGGTCCTGCAAAGCGTGCACGAACTCGTGGGCCAGCGTTTGCTTGGAGCCGGGGCTGAGGTCCGACTGGTTGCGCAGCACGTACATCTCGTCCATTTCGGGATCGTAATAGCCCAGCACCTGCTCGCCCAACAAGTCTATCTGCAACTTCAAGAGGTCCAGGTCGCGGTCGTCCACGAGGCGCAGCAGCCATAGCTCCATCGTGTCCTGGTCGGCCTCTTCCTGCGAGTAGTCTTCGCTTATATCCCGCAACAGGTTGCTTTTCATCTGCGGCTGGGTGAGGAAGGTCTCCGGCACGTCGCCCATAGGCTCCAGGCCCCTGACGGTGGAGGTGTCCTCCTCCACCTGCCTGACCTCTCTGTCCAGGTCGGGGTCTACGGCCTGCGAGGTAGGTTCCGGGCCAACGTCTTCCGTGGCTTCCGCCGTGGCGACCTCGGTAGGCTCTTCGGTGGGTTGGGTGCCGCGAGGAGTCCTGGTGGGCCGGGTCTGGTTGCGGGGGGTGGCCGTGGGCAGGCTTGCCACCGACTCGGCGGTGGGGGTTGCCGCCGAGTCGCTGCCAAGCTGAGGCGTGTTGGTGGGCGCTACGGGGAGGCCGTTGCCGTTGCAGGCAGTCACAAGCAGCAGACTTGCCGCGATGAGAAAAGCGCGCGTTTTGTGGCGCATGGTTACTCCTATCTGAGGGGAAGCTACAAGGTAAGAAGCCAGGGTAGCTAATAACTAGAGTAGCTAGAGAGAATAATAGCGGGAAGGGCGCGCCGTATCTGCATCTATATATGTATACCTGCGCGCACGGCGAAGGGTTCTAGGGCTTCTACCTGCAATGAGCGGGCACCGCGGACGCCCTTGCACTTTGAAGTATAGATACTGGGGGGGGTGTAGTCAAGGAGGGGCGATGGACGATGGACGATGGACGAGGGACGATAGGAGACGGAAACGCCAAGACGCCAAGACGCCAAGGACGCGCCAAGGTGATTAGGATTATTCACCGCAGAGACGCAGAGAGCGCAGGGGCTACGCTGAGATTGTAGTTGTTTGTGTACTGCAAGGGGCAACATCTTACTGTACGATGTTGCCCCTACTCAGAAGCCCTCAACTATTCTCCGCGTAACCTCCGCGTCCTCTGCGTCTCTGCGGTGAATAATCCTAATCACCTTGGCGCGTCCTTGGCGTCTTGGCGTTTAGACGTTATTTCTCCACTACCGCCGCTCCCCAGGCCGCTTCTACGGCTATGCGGTCGGTGGAGGCGATGTAGAAAAGGTCTCGGCCTTCGCGCTTGAGGGCGAAGTAGCGGCCGCCTTCAGTCCAGACGCTGCCGTCCTTGCCGTATTTGTCGAGGCCCTCGCGCACGGCGGCTTCGAACTCGTCCGCGTCCACAGCCGTGTCCCAGCGGGTGTGCAGGAAGAGCAGGCCGTCGTTCTCGCCCTTTGTGTAGAAGCCGTACTTGGCCCCGCCCCAACCTGCGGCCGCCTTCTCCGAGTTGGACGCCTTGGTCTCATCGAGCACCATCAATAGCTCCCACTCGCCCGCTGTGTCTTCGCGCTTGAAGGTCCAGCCGGTGCCCAACGTGCCGGTGAGGGGCGGCAGGGCCACGTGCATCGGTATGTCATGGGGCGTTTGCAGGTACTTTTCCGGGTGCATGATCTGCTCGCTCGATACCGGCGGGTCCTGGAAGGTCTGGTTGATCGTGCTGTAGCCGCCTACCTTCGTCAGCTCGTACACAAAATCGCTGCCCTGGATGTAGGGGAAGTAGATCGTCCGGGCCACGTACATGCCTTCCATGTCCTCTTCTTCGCTCGACTGCTCCTGCGCGTTGCTAACGGCGACGCTCTCCTTCTCCTGCTTCGAGTAGTCTATCTGCTCGTGGTAGTAGGTGTAGAGCAGGTCGGACATGGTGGCATCACCCTCCACCAGGGCGCGCATAGCAAGGCGGCGGTCGCTGTCGTGGCTGAACTGCTGTATCAGGCGCACCAGGTCGAAGTGCTGGTCTTGCAGGGCGTGGGTGAACTCGTGGGCCAGGGTGGCGCGGGTGTCGGGGTCCATGTTGTCGGCCTCACCCAGCACGAATAGCTGGTTCGTATCTGGGCTGTAGAAGCCGAGTATGCCCTCGGTGTGCACCTCAACGGCCTTTTTCTCCAGGTCCACGTCGCGCTGCTTGATGAGGCGCATGAGCCAGGCTATCATCTCATCCTGCTGGGCCTCTTCTATGCTGTAGCCCTCGCCTATATGAGCCGCGAAATAGTCGTGCAGTTGCTGGGGAGTGATGTAAAGCTCCGGCACGTCCTCTTTGACCACCAGGCCGCGAATTGCCGCCGCCTTGTCCTCGATGTCGTGGATGTTGAACCAGACTTCCTCGCTCACGACCTGCGTGGGCCAGGGCGTTTCGGTGGGCCTGTGGGTCTCTGTAGGCAGGGGAGTGCTGGTGGGTACGGCGGGGGCCTCGGCAGTATTCGTAGCCGCGGGTGCCTGGACTTGCTCCTGGACTTGCTGTGGTGCCGCGCTCACATCCTCGACGCCTGGATTGCACCCGGCCAGGGACAACGCCCCCACAACAAACAAAGCTATGATGAGCAGTCGCTCGCGCATGATGATAACTCCACTTCTATAAAGGGATGTACGTTAAAGGGATGTACGTTGAAAATAATGGCTGCGCCGGGGTAGGCTTACTGCTGTGCCCCGTGCCATCTCAATGATAATCAGCTATGGGGGCGCGCTCTATAGGGTGATGCTCCTAGCAAGTCACATTCATATGTCCTACTGATTAAAATAGTTATCTAATTAGGACGAACATAGATACCCGTGCTACTAACCATTTACAGGTGGAATTTAGTCCTTTCTACGTTCAGGGACCAATCCAGCACTCAGGATGTTTCATTTGCCTGGTGAACTGGCATAGAATGATGTATGGAATCAAGAGGCTTTATTAGGCATGTGCAAAGAGTAGGAAAATACTTGCTGGTGTGCTTGCTGACCCTTATCTGGTTATCAGTTGTTGTAGTCTGTATTGGAGCTTTATGGTTGCTCCTCAGACCTTCCAATAAACCTCAATCGTTTCTAAGTGATACTAGCCCGCTGTTTACAACTCTTATTACCGGCTCTATCTTTGTTGTAGCTGTTGTGCTAGTAGGCTCTTTAGCTGTGCTCTTCTATTTCTTGAGGGACTTAATCATGAATGATAAAAGGTAGCCAGGACCTGACAGGCTCCTGCCACTAAGGTAAGCCTCAAAAACATCCATGGCATCTATGGGAGCAATCCCTCTTTGCGTCCCCCTTGCGGACGTGGCACACATGCCTGGGCTACTAACATGGTTGGCACGATGATTGTTAGCATGGTGTTCTATGTATTTGCCCTACTAGCTCTTCATGTCGAGAGAAAAGGGAGGAAAAGACCATGACTCAGGCACTAATTTATTCAACCCGCACCTGACCGTGGTGCGTCCGGGTGAAAGAGTTTCTTTCACAACGCAACATCCCCTACACCGAGAAGTATGTCGATAGGGACCGGGACGCCGCGATTGAGATGATACGACGCTCCGGCCAGCAGGGCGTACCCGTCACCGTGATAGGCGACCAGGTGATAGTGGGTTTCGACAGGCCCAGGTTGGAGAGGGCTATATCCACCATGCAAGCGGCATCTGCACCGAGTTCGGGCGCGGGTGGTCGCCGCTCATTGGGTGCGAAAGTAGCAGATGCGGGTCGTTACGTGCTGCCGGGTGGCACCCGCGCCGAGGGTGCATTAGTGGGAGGCATCAATCCGGGCTCGCCCGCCGACCATGCGGGGCTGAAGGTGGGAGACGTTATTGTGGCGGTGGACGGCAGGCCCATCACGTCGGTGGATGAGCTTTCGGAGGCACTAATGGCCTCCAAGACCGACAGTGTGAATCTCGCCCTTGCACGTGGCGCTACGCGGCGAGAGGTAACGGTACGGTTCTAGCGCGCTGCTACCAGCGAACGGTATAGTTCCACCGTCTGCTCGGCAATCGCGGCCCAGCTAAAGTGCTCCTCAACGCGTTGTCGGCCTTTGCGGCCGTACTCGGTGCGTAAGGCTTCGTCCAGGGCCACGGTATTGATAGCATCCGCCAGGTCGCGCGCGAACTTCGAGGGGTCTACGGGGTCGAACGTGCCTTCCTTGAGTTGCAGGTCAACCAGCAGGCCGGTCTCACCCGGCACGACCACCTCTTTGATGCCGCCCACCGCCGAGGCTACCACCGCCGTTTCGCAGGCCATCGCTTCGAGGTTGATGATGCCGAACGGCTCGTATACGGAGGGGCAGCAGAATACCGCCGCGTGAGAGTAGAGTTGAATCACGTCCGGCCGGGCCAACATCTCCTGTATCCATATCACGTCTTTACGCCCGGCGCTTACTTCCCCTATGCGCTCGGTCATTTCTCGGCCTATCTCCGGGGTGTCGGGCGCACCCGCGCATAGCACGACCTGCAAAGACGGGTCTATGTCAGGGATGGCATTGACCAGGTGGATGATGCCCTTCTGGCGGGTGATACGTCCCACAAAAAGCACGTAGGGGCGGCTGGGGTCAACTCCATAGCGGGTTAGGGCGTCCGTCTCGGGTGTCTTCCGGTACTGGGCCAGGTCGATGCCGTTGTAGATAACGTGGACCTTCTCGGGCTGTACGTTGAAGTGTCTCAGCACGTCCTCGCGAGTCTCCTTTGACACGGCGATTACCGCGTCCGCCTGCTCTATGGCCGTCCTCTCCATCCAGGCGCTAAGGTGGTAGGCGTTGCCCAGTTGCTCCACCTTCCAGGGGCGCAGGGGTTCGAGAGAGTGTGTGGTCAGGACGTAGGGCATTCCCCACAGCTTGCCCGCGAGCAGACCCGCCATATCGGTGTACCATGTGTGGCAATGCACGACGTCGGCGTCGAGATTGTCCTTCGACATTGCCAGGCTGCGGGCGAACGCATCCACGGCCCCGACAAAGCGCGGGTCGGTGTTCTCCTTCACTTCGTTCCACATGCCATAGCCTTTGACGGTCAGATCCCCCTCGCTGCTGTCCTGGTCGCCAAAGCAGCGCACTTCCACAGGCACAAGCTTGGCAAGTTCCCGGCATAGGTACTCGACGTGCACTCCCGCCCCGCCGTACACGTGGGGTGGGTACTCTTTGGTGAATACCGCCACTTTGTTCAACTTCGCCAAGGCATGGCCCTCCCGCAGCCTCCACTCTGCACGCCATTTATCTGCGGAGTGGAGGCACCAATTGCCAATCCTTCAGAATTGGGTGTCTAACCCGATACCTGGATGTTGTCCTTGCCGCCGTATACGGTCCACCACGGTTGCGCGCCCGTGGCGAGCACCTGGTTCAGCGCCTCGATGTTCTGCACGCCCCGGTCCTCCAGCCACGCCTCGAGCGCCCCGATGCCCTCCGTCGCGTAGACCGGGATGCCGTCCTGCCAGGTGGCGCGGCCGCACAGCACGCCGGAGAAGGGCGTACCCGCCTCGGCTGCCATCTCCAGCGTCTCGCGGAAGATTTCGTCGGTCACGCCCGCGCTCAGGTAGATGAACGGCTTGGTAGAGGCCGCTGCCGCCTCGCGGAAGAGTCGCAACGCTTCTTGCTGGGTGTAAGCCGACTGCCCGCCGTAGGCCCGCGTGCCCTCCACGAACTTCATGTTCACCGGCACCTCTACCTTGAGCACGTCCACGCCGTAGCGGTCCTTGGAGAACTCTTCCATAGTGGCGGTGACGTATCTTGGCTTCACCCTGGCGAACTCAATGCTCTTTTCGTCGCCCACGTTGTCGTCGTAGACCAGCGGCTCCAGGAAGAAGGCCCGGTCCAGGGCCGCGCACTCGGCCCCCACGCGCTCGATGAAGGCATGCTTGACGTTGTTGATCGCAGGCTCATCGAAGGGGTTGTAATAAAGGAGAATCTTGATTACGTCGGCACCCACCTCTTGCAGGCGGCGCACGCTCCACTCGGACAGCAGGTCGGGCAGGCGTCCCTTTACGGTCGCGTCGTAGCCGGTCTTCTCGTAAGCCAGCAGCACTCCGGTGCCCGGCGCGCGCTCCTTGATGGCATCCAGGCCGTACTCAGGGTCCATGAGGATGGCCGTGGCGTGCCTGGTCAGCACCTTGGTGACGGCCTTCTTGAACTCGGCCAGGTCTTCGGGCCGGGCCGCCCCACCTTCGCCCCTCGCCTTCGTGATCGCCTTCTGGAGCGAACCGCGCTGGTCCATCGCGGCCGCCGCTATTACGCCCTGCTCGTTGGCGCAGGCGTTGATCCCGTCGTATTTACCCCTGGTAATAGTCACCATAACAGTATCTCTCCTTTGTTAGTATCGTCGTTGATACCTATTGTGAAAAAGCCGTAGCGTTGGCTGTCTACCGGCTGGCTTGCTCGGTAACGGCTGCGGCGGGTGCCTGGCGAACGAGATCGCGCTCCCAGCCATGCCCGTGGCTGCGGTCTTCTACCGAGTCGCCGCTTTCCAGTGTGTCGGTCTTGAAGTCCTGCGGCCGCAGGTCGGTGCCGATTTTGCAGTTGCGACCCACTGTCAGGTTATCGGGCAGTCGAGAGCGCTTGCCCACGAGCGTTATGCCTGTGTTTAGTCTCCCCGGCTCGTGCTTGTTAGGCGTCATGTCGTCACCGTGTCCGATGCGACAGTTCTTGCCAATAACCACTTCCTTGTCCAGTATCGACCGGTCTACTACGCTACCGGCGCCAATCACCGTGTCGAACAGCACGATGGAGTCGCGCACCACCGCGCCCTCTTCCACAACCACGCCGGGAGAGAGCACGCTGCGCTCGACACTGCCCCTGATCCGGCACCCGTGCGAGATGAGGCTTTGCGTAACGTGGCAGCCCTCTGTGACGTAAGCGGGAGGGCGTTCCTCACTGAGGGTATGTATCACCCAGGACGGGTCGTACAGGTCGAAGGCCGGGTGGTCGTCGAGCAGTTCCATGTGCGCTTCCCAGTAGGACTGGATGGTGCCCACGTCCTGCCAGTAGCCGGTGAATGGGTAAGCGAAAACGCGCTCTCTCCTCTCCAGCATATTGGGTACGATATTGCGGCCAAAGTCGTGCTGGCTTGATTCCAACCTGGCATCTTCCAGGAGCACGCGGGCCAGCGTCTCGCGGTCAAACACGTATATGCCCATCGACCCCAGCGTGCCTTTTGGCTTGGCGGGCTTTTCCTCGAACGTGATGACCCTTCCCTCTATATCGGTGTCCAGGATGCCGAAGCGGTGGCCTTCCTCTATAGGCACCACTACAGCACCCAGCGTACCGTCCGCCCTGCGCTGCTGGTGAAAATCAATCATGGGTCGGTAGTCCATGCGGTAGATGTGGTCCCCTGCCAGCACCAGCACGTAATCGGCCTGCGATTCCATGATAAAAGTCAGGTTCTGGTAAACCGCATCGGCCGTGCCCTGGTACCAATCCGACTCTTCGCGGCCTACATAGGGTTGGAGCAGGTGCACGCCACCGTGCCGCCGGTCGAGGTCCCACGGCTTGCCTATGCCGATGTGGTCGTTGAGGGAGTGCGGGCGATACTGCGTCAGTATGGCTACGTCGTAGATGCCGGAGTTTACGCAGTTGCTCAGGGCGAAGTCGATGATGCGGTACTTGCCCGCGAAGGGCACCGCGGGCTTGGCGCGCTTCTCGGAGAGCAGGCTCAATCGCTCGCCCTGGCCCCCGGCCAAAATGACTGCCAGCACTTTACTCATCGGTCACAACATCCTTTCCGCATCAATTCCTCTTCCTGCACGGTCTTCACCCGTGCACGTACGGTGCCCCTGTCCTATGACTTTGCCGACATCTCCGGCGCGAAATCACGCTCCCAACCGTGCTCGAAGGTGAGATTCTCTATCGTTTCGCCGCTCTGTAGGGTGTCCGCCTTGAAGTCCTGGGGCCGCACGTCAGGCCCGATTTTGCAGTTACGTCCCACGGTAAGATTATCGGGGAGGTGAGCGCGTTTGCCCACCAACGTAATGCCCGTATCCAGCCAGTCTGGCTCCTGACTGTTTGGGGCCATATCATCGCCATGCCCTATGCGGCAGTTTTTACCGACCACAACTTGCTTGTCAAGGATGGCGCGGTCCACCACGCTACCGGCACCCACCACCGTGTTGAACAGCACGATGGAGTCGCGTACCACCGCGCCCTCCTCCACGATTACGCCGGGGGAGAGCACGCTGCGCTCGACCTGCCCCTTGACGATGCAGCCGTGTGAGATGAGACTCTGCGTAACGTGGCAGCCCTCGCTCACGTAAGCGGGAGGACGCTCTTCGCTAAGGGTGTGGACCACCCAGGAGGGGTCGTACATGTCAAAGGCGGGGTTATCGTCAAGCAGGCCCATATGCGCCTCCCAGTAGGACCGCACAGTGCCCACGTCCTGCCAGTAGCCCGTAAACGGGTAGGCAAAGACCTTTTCGCCCCTCGCTAACATGCCGGGTATGATGTTGCGGCCGAAATCGTGCCGCCGCTCGCCGTCGTCGCCAAGCTGCGCGTCATCGAGGAGCACGCGGGCCAGGGTGTCGCGGTCGAACACGTAGATGCCCATCGAGCCTAACGTGCCTTTGGGCTTGGCGGGCTTCTCCTCGAACGAGTTGACCCGCCCGGCGGAATCTGTCTCCAAAATGCCGAAGCGGTGGCCTTCCTGCAATCGCACCACTACCGCGCCCAGCGTAACGTCGGCTCTACGCTGCTGGTGAAAGGCGATCATGGGGCGGTAGTCCATGCGGTAGATGTGGTCACCGGCCAGCACCAGCACGTAATCGGCGCGGCTCTCCATGATGAAGTCGAGGTTTTGGTAGACCGCATCGGCTGTGCCCTTCTGCCAGCCCGTCTCCTGGCGTCCGAGGTAGGGTTGGAGCAGGCGGACGCCACCCTGGCGGCGGTCGAGGTCCCACGGCTTGCCCATGCCGATGTGGGTCTTGAGGGAGTGGGGCTGGTACTGGGTGATTACGGCGACGTTGTAGATGTCGGAGTTTACGCAGTTGCTCAGGGCGAAGTCGATGATGCGGTACTTGCCCGCGAAGGGCACCGCTGCCTCGGCGCGCTGCTCCGTGAGGACGCTCAACTGCTCGCCCCGGCCCCCCGCCAGAATGATTGCCAGCACTTTACTCATGGCACACCCTATCCTTTCCGCCAGCAGTAGTCATTGCGCTTGAGTGGCAAGCTAGCACGGGCTGGCACCTGTAGAACCCTGGTCATCTCCTCAGGCTCATTGCGGTGCAACCGTGCAAGTTTCGGGCCGACAACCTGGCCGCTAACCGGCACGCCACAACACGCAAGGAGACGCTCGGCCCTTATCGTTCGGCCAACTCCCGAAGGCCCAGGCAGGACCGGAGTCCGCGGTGGGCGCTGTGCCGTTCCGGTTATATGCTAAAGTTGCATCTCTCAGGAGCGGTACGCATAGAAAAGCGTAATTGGAAAACGTTTGCACAGATCCTAGCGGGCAGTATAAATCACCCCTGCGTAAATGCAAAAGCCCTGAAAGATGCAGAAGAGTAGGTAGACTCTATGTCATAAAGCTATAGTCTGAGAAGAGCACATGAGGTGGGCCTTGTCATTTCGAACGCAGTGAGAAATCTCGTCCTACACCAGGATGTTTCCTCTTTCTTATGGCACACTGTAGCTGTAGGAAAGGTGTCACCATGTGCTGAGGGACGAGATTTCTCACTCCGTTCGAAATGACAGGGTGGGGCTGATGTGCTCCTCTTAGAGTCATGGTTTATTAGATAGCTTCTAGGGCGTATCTGCAAACTCGACACACACGGCGGTTTCAACCGCCGTGTGTGTCGAGTTTGCAGATACGCCCTAGTCAACGTAGACAACATCAGGTCCCGCACCAGTACGTTATTCTGGACGGCTACGGGCGTGCCGTGCACCTCGTGGAAGCTCGGCAAGCCTATTGACCTCTTCATCCTCATAAGCGCGAACAAGAGGCGTCCGGAAGTGCCGGACGCCTCTTGTTTTAGATGGTGGCTAACCTGACGGACCGGTACTTGTTTACGGGTCTGTCAGGTCGGCGGGCGCGCTATTTTGCGCTACCTCTTACGTTGCGATGTCGCCTGGATGCGAGACCCACAATCACGAGGCTAAAGCCAAGCAACGCGAGTACCATGTAGAGCGTGGCGCTTGTTTCGCCGCCGGTGCTCGGCATGCCGGGTATGATTGTCTGCACAGGAACGGGCGTGCTGGCCGGTACCTCGGTTGGGACCAGGGGTGGCGCTGTGGTAGGGGCAACCGGGATTGTAGTGGCTGTCGCCGGGGCTACCGTCGCGGTCGCGCTAGCCATCTGTGTGGTGGCTGTAGTAGCTGGGGCAGCCGTTGCCGGGGCCGTTGTAGCCTGAGCCTGAGTGGTGCGGGTGACCGAGGGCGTGGCTGTAACCGCGGCTGTAACCGTGGCGGTCGCGGCGACCGGCGTGACGGTAGCAGGTGCGGCGCTCAGGACGGCTGCCAGCCCGCGAACCACCTCGCCGATGCCCAGGTTGCCCACCATCGTAGCAGCCCCCGTGGTCAGGTTGATCGTGTAGAGGGCCGAGGTGTCGCCTGTTCTAAGTACTGCAAAGGCCGTGTTAGCGCCCACTATGTCGAACCCGGCCTCCGGCTGTATGTCTACTCCCAATGCGCCGACCGTATTGAGGGTGCCACTGTTTGGCGGGTTCTGCGTTACCAGCACGTCCAGGTTACTGTCGAGGTTGTACAGTGTGGTAGACGCGGGGCCTGGAACGTTATTCGTATATGCGGAGGCCACTACGTTGGGGTTTTGTCCCGCGTTGCGGTCGGTCGTAGTGTAAGCCAGGGTGCCATCGATGGCCGCGATGCCGCCATTGTTCGGGTTGAGGCGCAGGTCCTGGTCGTTGTCGCTGGTCACGCGGATGCGATCAACGACAGGGTTGAAATCGAAGCCGAAAGCAGCGCCGTTCAATGTGGTAGTGAAGGGCGCGCTACCGATCAGGGTAGCTGCTCCGTTGGCGGGGTCGATCGTCATCAAGCGGTTGTTGCTGCTCAACCCGAGCAGTTGGCCGGTGGCGGGTCTAAAATCGATGCCTATGACGTTCTCGCCCGGTGCCAGATTGCCGACCTGGACGGTGCTCTCTATGTTAGAGGGAGAGCCACTGTTGAAGCGCACGAGCTTGTTTGAGACTGTTAGCCCGTAAAGGGTGACTGCCCCCGCGGGTACTGAAGTGGGCGCGGGTTGCGTAGGCTGTGCTGGGGGTGTCTGCGCCCATACGCTACTCATTCCTCCCAATGAGATGAGCAAAGATGCTACTGCTAATCCCAGGACTTTTATGTGCTTGATCATGTTGAAGTTCCTCCCGGTGTGGCTTACTTTCAGGCCACATGCTGGTATGATGCTGGATATCCCTGCAAGCCTCCAGCTCGCTCTTGCAACTCGTAGCCCTCCAAGGATGCAGGCAGATGTACCCTGTGTTGCGGGTTGTGTGTATTACACCTGTATTCGATATACGTATGAACGTGCCGGGTTAGATGGCTCTCTACCGGACTTACCCGTTCTACCTGTGCCTCAAATTGGGACCACACCTTGTATTTAGCGCATGTATGGGTGTAGATTCCTCGGTGCTGGGTATTATCCGGGCCGCGCCCCGGAGCACTACAGTCGGGGGAGTATTCGATTATGAGGCTGAGCAGATGGCGATGGTTGGGTAAGTGTCTGGTAGTGGCGCTGGAGGCCGTTGGCCTGGTAGTCCTTGTGTGGTCCAGCCTCGTCCTGTTCTACGTTGCTACCGACAATGTGACCGACTACGCTGTGCCCTCCGATGTAATAATCGTACTCGGCTGCCCCAGCTACGAGCGCAACGTACTCAGCACGACCTTCAGCGCCTGCGTCCAGGCCCGCGCACACCACGCGGCCAGGCTGTACCACCGGGGCCTCGCCGCCCACATCATCCCGACCGGAGGGTTCACCGGACCCGCGCCCAGCGAAGCCGGTGCCATGGCCCAGGTGCTCATGTCCGACGGGGTGCCTCCAGAAGCCATTACGCTAGAAGAGCAGGCCCGCAGCACCGTGCAGAACATCCAGTTCAGCCGCGGCATAATGCAGCAAAACGGCTGGAAGACCGCCATCCTAGTCACGGAGCCGCACCACATCAAGCGCGCGGCCGTTATCGCGCGGGATGGAGGGCTGGATATCACCATCTCGCCGGTCACCGACAGCCTGGGCTGGAATACCCCCAATGCTCGGCACCAGAATTTGCTGGGTGACGCTCGCAACCTGATGATATACCAATGGGGCTGTCTGCGCAGAGGCCCACCTTAACGGATTGGCCCCTTTCTAATGCAACAATTCACCTGCTACCGGCGTATACAAGATACTCACAGTACGGCGAGCGGCACAACGAAAGGAGCATGACATGTCTCAGACGAATCGCGAGAAGAACGAGCAGTTGGGCGGGTTGGCGGGCCTGGGCGCGGGCGTGATAGCGGGCGCGCAGGTAGGCACGGTGGCCGTACCTATCCCGGTGGTCGGCACCTTCCTGGGTGCCCTGGCAGGCGGGGTACTCGGCAGCGCCATAGGCCAGCGCGTAGGTGGTGCCGCCCTCAGCGGCGTCAACGCCTTCTTCGACGGCCTCTCCGGCAGCGAGGCCAAGAAGGACGAGAACGCCTAGCGGCTTAGTAATGAGTGATGAGGACTGAGGACTGAGTGGTACACAAGCCAACACTCAGTCCTCAGTCCTCATCACTCATTACTGAATGAGCAGCGCCATGATCGCCTTCTGGACGTGGAGGCGGTTTTCGGCTTGCTCGAAGACTACCGAGTTGGGGCCGTCCATAGCGGCGTCGGTGATTTCGTGGCCGCGGTGAGCGGGGAGGCAGTGCATCACCAGGGGCTGGCCGCCGCTTTGCCTTAGCAACGCCTCGTTCACCTGGTAGGGGCGGAAGATGCGGGCGCGCTGTTCGGCCTCGGCTTCCTGCCCCATGCTGGCCCACACGTCGGTGTAGACCACGTCGCTGCCCACCACGTCGTCGGGGTCGCTGGAGAATCGCAGGCGCGCACCCGTCACGGCGGCGTCGGCCTTGGCGCGCTGCACGTAGTGGCTGGGCACCTCGTAGCCATCGGGGCTGATAAGGGTGATGTTCATGCCCACGCGGGCCGCCGCCAGCAGCAGCGAAGCCGCCACGTTGTTACCGTCGCCTATGTAGGTGAGGTTGACGCCTTCCACGCGCCGCTTCTTCTCGTAGATGGTGAAGAGGTCGCCCAGGGCCTGGCACGGGTGCTCGGCGTCGGATAGGCCGTTGATGACGGGCACTCCGGCGTACTCGGCTAGCTCCTCCAAGTCCTGGTGGGCGAACACGCGGGCCATGATGCCGTCCACCATGCGGCCCAGCACGCGGGCCACGTCGGGCACGCTCTCGCGCTTGCCAAGCTGGATGTGCTCCGGCCCCAGGAAGATGGCGTGCCCGCCAAGCTGCGCCATGCCCGTCTCGAAGCTCACCTGCGTGCGCAGCGAAGGCTTCTGGAAGATCATGGCAAGCTGCTTCCCCTCCAGCAGGCGGTGAGGCTCCCCGGCCTTCACCTTAGCCTTCAGTTGGGCGGCCAAATTCCACACGTTCCATATCTCCTCGGTGCTGAAATCGGCCACCGACACGAAACTGCGGCCCTTCATCGATACTGCCATAGTTCTCTCCTTATTTCTGAAACGTGAAACGTGGTTCTGAAACGTGAAACGTGAAACGTGATACGTGATGCGGCTTGTGGTCTTTGGTGCGTGAATGCGATTATGTTTCCGTTGCAGGACCAAATAGCACTTTGTCATCCTGAGCGTAGCGAAGGATCTCAGATGCTTCCTTTACCCCTATGCTCAACTTTCGGTAAACTGTCCTTGTTGCTCAAGGTGCAACAGCATCCCCTACTCACCTTCTTGAGATCCTTCGCTACGCTCAGGATGACAAGGTGGGGCTTTGGTCCCGGTACAGCCTCAATGTAGCATTCACGAACCCTGTTTAGCAAACCGCATCACGTTTCTCGTTTCACGTTTCAGACACTATCCTCGTGCCTGTTTTGCCCTCAAGCGCGTCACCGATCTTGTGCAGGTGGGTGATGATTGCCTCCCTGCCGCCTGCCTCTACGAAGCCTACCGCCGCGCGTACTTTTGGACCCATGCTGCCTGCGGCGAAGTGGCCTTGCTGGATGAGGTCGTGGGCTTCGGTGACGGTAAGTTGGGATAGGGCTTGCTGGTTGGGTTTGCGGTAGTTGATGTAGACCTGCTCCACGTCGGTGAGGATTAGCAGGCGGTCGGCGTCGAGGCGTTGGGCCAGCAGCGAGGCGCTCATGTCCTTGTCGATTACGGCCTCGACACCGTGCAATATGCCGTCTTCGTCCCTGACGACCGGGATGCCGCCACCGCCGGAGCATATAACCAGCGCGCCGCTGTTCACCAGGGTGCGTATGGCGTATATCTCGGCTATCGCGGCGGGCTGCGGGGAGGGCACCACGCGCCTGTAGCCCCTGCCGCTGTCTTCAATCACGGTGTAGCCCATGCCGCGTAACTCCTCGGCCCGCTCTGCCGTGTAGAATGGGCCGATGGGCTTGGTGGGGTTCTTGAAGGCGGGGTCGGCGGGGTCAACCACGGTCTGCGTGACGACGGTAGCCACGGGCCAGGGCCTGCCACGGCCGCGCAACTCGTTCTGGAGGCACTGTTGCATCATGTAGCCGATCTGCCCCTGGCTCATCGCGCCCGCCATGTCCATCGGCACCGCGGGTATGCCGTGGTGCTCTTCGCCCGCCGCCTGTTGCAGCAGGATCGTGCCCACCTGCGGGCCGTTGCCGTGGGTGAGCACCACCCTGTAGCCCCTGTCGGCAAGGTCGGCCACCGAGCGCATGGCGTGGCTCACGTTGGCGAACTGCTCGGCTGCGGTACCCTTCTGCCCCGCCTGCTGGATGGCGTTACCCCCCAGCGCGATTACAAGCGTTTCGATGTAGTTCCGGCCCTGCCCCGGATTGCTATCGGACAACGCTGTCCCTCCATGAAGCATATCTGGCGCTGCCAGGTAGCAGCCTGTTAGTCTTATCTCCGCTGCCCACTATCGAAAAGATAGGGCAACCAACCGGCTGCCCCTACATGTGGGTCATTATAGCATAGCTGGACGATGTGCGAGTTGTGAGTAGCGAGTAGCGAGTAGTCGGGTAGTCGGGTAGTAACAAACCATCCTAATCTTGGCGCGCACTTGGCGTCCTTGGCGTCTTGGCGGTTCCGTCTCCTTCTATCGTCTATCGTCTATCGTCTATCGTCTATCATCCATCGTCCCATTGACAATCCCGCCCCGCAGGCCCTATACTCCTATTACCTGCGCTGTGGAACAGGCCGGTCGTGGCTGCACCCATAACGTGCGGCCATATTGCATTTCATAGAGGGGAATCACACATGCCTAAGCGCCTGGTAGAGTTTGAGCTTGAAGACGGCAACACCGTGCTCATGGAGGTAGACGACGCCGGGCCTTCGGGCGGGCCTACTTACAGATCGGCCAACCGCACCAACGCGGTGGTCGAGAAGGCGCAGGTCACATACGAGCAGGCCCTCGACCGCGTGCGCCCCGCCGCCGAAAGCATAGTCGAGCGGATGCGGTCGTTGGGCGACCCACCCGACGAGGTAGAGGTGCAGTTCGGCCTCAAAATGAGCGCCGAGTTCGGGGCGTTCATCGCCTCCGCCAACGCCGAGGTGAACTACGTCATCCGGCTGGTGTGGCGGCGCAACTCACTTGGGTAACCGGCGATAAGCGGGTTCCAGGAAGCACAGGGGTAAGCGCGATGAGCAGCACTTGGAAGGACATCAACTACCTCAACTTCGATATCACCATCCAGCGTGCCGGTAACGGCTACCGGGCGCTGATGCATTCGCAGTCGGGCGAGAACGTCACGGTTACGTTCTCCAAGCCGTTCAGCGACATGGAGCTTGAGAACTTCCTGCTCAAGGCGGGCTACAGCAGGCGTAGCGTGCGGCGCATCGACACGGTGGAGACCGCGGCAGCCAAGGAGTTCGGCGGCAAGCTGTTCAACACGCTGTTCAAGGGTGACGCCCAGGAGTGCCTGCGCCGCGACCTCAGCTACGCCCAGCAGCAAGACGCCCGCCTGCGCCTGCGCCTCTCCCTGACCGATACCCCGGAGCTAGCCGACCTGCCCTGGGAGTACCTCTACAACCCCGCCAACAACAAATTCCTGGCCCTCTCAGTAGAGACCCCGGTGGTGCGCTACCTGGAGCTACGCGACCGCATCGCGCCCCTGACGGTGAACCCACCGCTGCGCGTGCTGATGATGGTGTCCAGCCCCAGTGACTACGCGGCGCTCGACGCGGAGGCCGAGGCCAAGAACCTGCACGCGGCCCTGGCGGACCTCGAAGCGCGCGGGTTGGTTGAGATCGAGACGATGGAGGATGCCAACCTGTCGGCCTTGCAGCGCAAGCTACGCCGGGGCGAGTACCACATCTTCCATTTCATCGGGCATGGCGGCTACGACCACCAGACCGAGCAGGGCGTGCTCATCCTGGAGGACGAGAACGGCAGGGGCCGGGCGGTTAGCGGGCAGGACCTTGGTATGCTGTTGCACGACCACCGGTGCCTGCGCCTGGCGATCCTCAACGCCTGCGAGGGTGGCCGCGCCGACCGCAAAGACCCCTTCGCCGGTACCGCGCAGAGCCTCTTGCAGCAGGGTATCCCCGCCGTTATCGCCATGCAGTTCGAGATCACGGACGATGCGGCCATCGCGTTCGCCCACGAGTTCTACGAAGCGGTGTCGGACAACTACCCGGTGGACGCCGCGCTCACCGAGGCCCGCAAGTCGCTGTTTGGGCAGGGCAGGGGTTTGGAGTGGGGCACCCCGGTGCTCTACCTGCGCGCTCCCAACGGCCGCATCTTCGACGTGCAGCGCACCCCGGAGACCGACAAAGCACGAGTGGCGGCTCCGCGTTCTGCTCAGCCGGTCCAGCCTCCGGTTGCAGAGAAGGCCCCCGCCAAGCCGGAAACGGTATCTGTGGCACCCGCAACGCGTACGGAATCTGAGGAACCTGTGCAAAGAGGCGCGCAAATCGAGCCGCTGACAGCTACACAGAGCCAGGCGGCAAACACAACACAGTCCCAGGTCCAGGCCCTTTACAGCCAGGCCCAGGCAGCCGTTGCCGCCGAGAACTGGGGCGCGGCGCTGCAACTGTGGCAGTCGATGCTCGCGCTGGAGCCAAACGACCCGCAAGCCAGGGGCGGATTTGAGTACTCGCAGAAGCAAGCGCAGCTATCGGCGGCCTTTGAAGATGGCAAGGCTCACTACACTGCGGGGCGTTTGCAGCAGGCCATAGACGCCTTCAACTGGGTGCGCACCACCGCGGGCAGCAACTATAAAGGGGTGGATGGGTACATCGCCCAGGCGCAGAACGCCCTCGCCTCACGCCAGGCCCAGGCTCGACAGGCCGCACCGCCCTCGCACCAGACCGGGCCTCAGCCTACCGTGCCTGTGAGTCAGGCCAGCACTCCGGTTGCGCACCAAGCAACGCACCAGGTGGTCACGCCCGCACCAACCGCAGCAACCACCTATGTTACTAACCCCGCCACGCCTCAGTACAACCAGGCCGCGACACCGGCCGCACCCGCAAAGCAAGGTTCCAATACCATGATGATAGTGGTTATCGCAGTGCTGGTAACGATTGTGGTTGGCTTCCTGGCTTGCATGGCGCTTGGGGTAATGGTGAATAGCAGCGGCACTTATGGGTATTGATTGGACGATAGACGATAGCCGCCGGGAGTTCTTCCCATTGTCACTTGTGCATCAATGCATCTAGTTCTCCGTCTCGGATTGTGGTCTTTCTCGACAGGAGACGCCCGTCGATTGAAATCGAGGGCTACACCTGTGCAATCTGTAGCATTCGAATACGCCGCTTCTACGTCTAAAGGCCTATTGACAGCGCCCATCCCCGCTGCTATACTGGGGCCAATACGAAATCTCTACTTTGCGAAAGGAGCAAGCACAATGGGATACGCAGTTACTGCTGGCACCGTCAGTGTGCTTCCAGACCGCATGGGGAGATTGCTTCACGCTTAGGCTCTTTATCGCCGCTTAGCTGATGCCGTGGTCGCTCCTCTTGCGCCCCGGCTTTTTTGTTGCCCCGGACACCCCTTGTCCGGCACATGAGGAAGTCGCACCGTCTGAAAGCACGTCCCTGACTTCACTCATCCCGTTTCTTGCTTTTCACAAGAACCCATATAGCGGCGGACACATTACAAGGAGCCTAAACCGTTGAACGTTCAAGATTATCTTGATTACCTGGACGACCTGGAAGATACCGGCGACGCTAAACCCCTTCGTGGAGCGGCCCCCAAAGGCCGGGTGCGGAAGCGCAAAGACGACGTTTCGGACCTGGCAAAGCACAACGTGGGTGCCCTGCGCGAGTTCAACCCGACCTACTCCGGCTCGCGGCATGAGCACGAGTGGATCATCAACTACCTGGGCGGGTTCTACGAGGACAGCCTCATCACCGACGTGCTACGGCAGGTGAAGGGCGGCAAAGAGGCCACCGTCTACTGCTGCACGGCCGGACCCTCGCTCGGCGTTGAGCTGATAGCGGCCAAGATATACCGCCCGCGCATGTTCCGCAACCTGCGCAACGACTGGCTCTACCGCCAGGGGCGCGACGTTACGGACGCCGCCGGGCACGGTGCCTGGGGCCGCCGCCAGCAAAACGCGATAAAGAAGCGCACCGACTTCGGCCAAGGGTTGCTACACATGTCATGGCTCGGCAGCGAATTCGGCACGCTGAGCCTGCTGCATGAGGCCGGGGTGGACGTGCCGAAACCCTTCGGCCATAGCGACAACGTCATCTTGATGGAGTACATCGGTGACGTGGACTGGCCCGCCCCCACTCTGCACAGCGTCACGCTGGAGCAGGCCGAGGCGCGGACCCTGTTCGACCGGGCGATACACAACATCGAGCTGATGCTGGAGCACGGGCGCGTGCATGGCGACCTCTCGGCCCACAACATCCTCTACTGGGAGGGCGACATCACGCTCATCGACTTCCCGCAGGCGGTTGATCCGATCATCAACGAGGACTCATACCAGATATTCGCCCGCGACGTGCTACGCGTCTGCCAGTACTTCTCCAAGTACGGCATCCAGGCCGACCCGCAGGCCCTCGCCCGCGACATCTGGGGGCGGTCCCAGGTTGAGTAGGACGATGGACGATGGACGATGGACGATGGACGATGGACGATGGGCG
>DASVRN010000232.1:0-28124 GCA_036388595.1 Chloroflexia bacterium | reverse complement strand
CCGCTGGGAGTGTGGTACTTTGAGGTGATAGGTCAGCAGTCGAAGCTAGAGGGGCTGATCGGGTTCGTGCTGCGGTGACGATTGACGAGTATCACATGCCGCGTAACACGTAATGCGGCTCTAGAGCCTGTTATGAACTATGAGCAAGGAATAGCAGATGCCTCAGCTAAGCCATTAACTTTAGCGCCGCATTCTTCGCTCAAGGCTTATCTGACGATCAACAGCTGCCTGATAGTCAGGCAGCTTGACTTCGGTTCTTTCAGGTAGCCAACCTTTGGGCCAAACTAAACCTGTGACGGTAGCGAGCCGCTGGAGCCTGTCTGGAGGTGCCCCGCGACTTAGTGCCCACCTGCGCCAGCGAGGTACAGTGATTGACCACCACGCCCAAGCAAGTGTAAAACCAACTATGAAGAATATGAACCAGCCCTTTGGAAGAAGCACGTATCCCGCAACTGAGAATCCTATGATGATCAGAAGCACAGGGAGGTTAACGAGTAAATGCCCCAATAGAACCGCCTGTCCCGCACTCACCTGCTTGGGAGCCTGAGAATGTGCAGGACCGTGAGAAACCGGATTAGCTTCCATCTTGCCTGCTCCATTCCTATAGATGGGCAGGTCAGCCTCAAGGCTTGCCTGCCGGCGACAGCTTCTGGTCTAGGATCCACTCTAGCAGTGCGTCACGGTCTTCAAACTCAGCACGACGCTTGATCATTTGCCCGATCAGCGCCTGGGCTATGCCGGTTAGCTCAGCTACCTGCTCCTCGGGTACCTCTTTGCGCCCGCCGTGTGTAATAGCGCTACGCATCTGGTACAGCTTGTGGACGCGCTTTTTGAGCGCCTTGCGCTCTTCCAGATCGGTGCCTACGATAATGGCCGTACCCTCGGCAATAGCCGCTCCGATTGGATTGCCATCCTGAGGTGTCAGGAAGGTCTCCAGGCAGGTTATCAGGCTAAGAAGGCGATAGGCGATTTCAATCTCCATCTGTGCATTGGCGAACCAGTGTATAGCATCTAACAGGGTGCTCTCAAAGTCGTTCCATTGTAGCTCAGGTTTGTCCAAAATCTGACCTACTTCAAGTACCCCGAGCCTCTCCATAATCTTGAGACTGTCCGCCGAGATCACGAAGGAGGTGCGAGTATCCTCCGCCTGCCAATGCCAACTGGATTTCCCCCCATCGGAGGAGATCACCAGCGCCGTATGTGCGGGCGTGCTGGGCAGAATATCACCTCGGATGCCAATCACGATGTCCAGGTCTAGATGGTTCGGGTAGAGGACAGGTATGGAATAGCGCAGCAGATCGAGTACCCGGCGGCAAGTGGCTTCCGCCTCCTTCTTGGCGCGTTCGGGGTCTCCACTGATGCGTATTTCGGCGCAAACGCTGGCGTTGAAGCTTTCCAACATCTGCGGCAGTTGTGCCGATACCAACCCCTCGACCTCTTGTGATGCTTCGTCGCTCTCACGAACGAGAGATTCTATCTGCTGCGCGAGCTGGTCTAGCTGCTCCTTCTCCATGTTTTTAAGCACAACGCGGCCAACTTGTGCAAATGGAACCTCCATCTCAACCCCTATCAGGGGAACATGAATCGTATGCTCTTTCATATCTGTTTGCCTGCTTTGTGGAAGTTAAAGTAAACGTCGCGTCGAGAGTTTATCCCCAAACAATACCGCTGTCAATAGCGATACGTGTTAGGTCTTACTTCCAAGTTCGTGCTTCAACTCCTCCAACCATTTCTGCTCCTGGGGGGTAAGCTCCGCGTGTTCCAGCAGGTCGGGTCTTCGTAGCAGGGTAGCACGCAACGCCTCGCGCCGCCTCCACGCTTCTACCTGGGCGTGGTGGCCGCTAACCAGGATGGGCGGGATGGTCCAGCCTCGGAAGTCGGCGGGGCGGGTATATTGGGGGTATTCCAGCAGGCCCCTGGCGTGCGACTCGTCATGGGCCGAGCCTTCGGCCAGCACCCCCGGTATTTGGCGGGCCACGGCATCGGCAACCACCATCGCCGCTAATTCGCCTCCGGTGAGCACGTAGTCGCCAATGCTGATTTCGTCCGTCACCAGGTGCTCCCGTACGCGCTCGTCCACCCCCTCGTAATGCCCGCAGAGGATGATTAGCCGCGGGTGTCGCGCGAGTTCCTGCGCGACTTCATGGGAGAAGACGCGGCCCTGGGGACTCATCAGAATGATTGGGATACCGGGTGGTGATGGGATTGGCTCAGGCGGGCCTTCGAGGGCCTGCGGGGGCGGCTCATACTGGCTGATGCCGGGTGGCGCGTCCGGTAGGTGGTAGACCCACTCGGTGGCGCGGAAGAGGGGGTCGCACTTCATCACCATGCCCGCGCCGCCCCCGTATGGGTAGTCGTCCACCGTGTGGTGCCTGTCCGTGGCGTAGTGCCTGATGTTGTGCAGGCGCACCCGCATGTGCCCCGCCTCCATGCCGCGCTTGAAGATGCTCGCGCCGAGCACGCCGGGGAACATCTCAGGGAAGAGCGACAGGATGTCCAGCAGCAAGGCTCAGTCGTCCTCGTCAAATAGCGGGTCCAGTGGCAAAACCGAGGTGGGGCCAGGGGCCTGTTTCTGTGGGGCCGCGCCTTTGCTAGGTGTGGCGGGTGGGGTGGCCTCCTTGCCTCCTCTCACCGGCTCCTCGTACAGCACCGTAGTCTCGTAAGTCTCTATCTCGAACGTCAGCAACTCCGGCTCTTCGTCGGCGGGCCTGGCTCTGAGGGCGAGATCTAGTTCCGCCGCCGCCAGGGTCCCACTCTTGGCCGCGCGCTCGCTGACTTGCTGCACGCGAAGCTCGGCCTCCTCCAGCATGCGGCTGCAATTGTCCGCCAGCGACATGCCCTCCTCGAAGGCCGAAAGCGCCTCCTGGAGCGTGAGGTTGCCGTCGCTGAGGCGTTGCACTACCTCCTGCAACCTGCCGAATTGCTGTTCAAAGGTGGCACTGTTGCTCCCGTGTGCCACCGCTGACCCGTTCTTACGCTCTTGTCCCATCTACTACTTCCCTTCTTCCTCTTCTTCATCCTCATCGTCGCCCCAAAGTTCCCTGCTCTCGGCTGTGCGGTTGCGCACCACACGCGCCCCGAACGCCCCATCGGCCACCCGTATCTCTAGCAGGTGGTCGGCGCGGGCCTCGCGTATGTTGCTAACCACCGTCCCTGTGTCCAGGTCCCGCACGATGGCGTAACCCCGCTTGAGTATTTGCAGCGGCGACAGGGCGTCCAGTCGCTGCCTGGCGCTTACGATGCGCTCCCGTTGTAGCGCCAGCCTGTGCCGCAAAGCCGTGTCCATAGACTTGCGCATCGCCTCGATCTGCTTGCGGTCGTTGCTTACCTGCCACATGGGCGACAGGTGGTCCAGCCTGTCCCTCTCCGACTCCACTTCGTCCCAGGCCACGGCGATGCGGCCGCGCATGTCGTTGAGCATCATGCGCCGCCACGCTTCAAGGGTGGCTTGCAAGTCCAGGATGTCGGGGGTGGCAAGTTCTGCCGCTGCCGACGGAGTGGGCGCGCGCAGGTCTGCCACGTAGTCGATGATGGTGGTGTCGGTCTCGTGCCCCACGCCGCTGATTACCGGCACTTTGCTGGCGTAGACCGCCCGCGCCAGCACTTCCTCGTTGAAAGCCCAAAGCTCCTCGATAGAGCCGCCGCCCCGCGCCACGATGATGAGGTCCACCGCCTCCTCGCCCTCCAACTGGTTGAGCGCGGCGATGGCCCCTGCCACCTGGTGCGCCGCCCCGTCGCCCTGCACCTGCGTCGGTGAGAGCAGCACCTCGGCTACCGGCCAGCGCCTGCCCAGCACCGTGAGTATGTCCTGGAGCGCGGCCGCCTGGGGAGAGGTCACAAGGCCAATACGTAGAGGCATAACGGGGATTTCACGTTTGCGTTCCTGGGCGAATAGCCCCTGGGCCTCCAGCGCCGCCTTTAGCTGCTCGAAGGCGAGGAATAACGCGCCCTGGCCTTCCTCCTGCAAGGTGTCAACGTAGAATTGCAGGTTGCCGGTAGCCTCGTACATCGATACGTAGCCGTGGGCCAGCACCGCCGCGCCGTTGCTGGGGAGCACGGTCTGCCAGATGGCCTGCTGGCGGAATAGCACGCACCGCATCTGGGCGTCTCGCTCCTTGATGGTGAAGAAGAAATGACCGGAGCCGGTCTGCGAGACGTTGCTCACTTCGCCCGCTATCCAGCAGTCGAACAGCACCTCGTCGCTTTCGAGGAGGTGCTTGAGGTAGCCCGCAAGCTCGCCCACCCTGAAGATGCGGAGGGCGGCGCTACCTGCTTCTAACGTGCGGGACTTCTGAACGGGCATAAGGTGTGGCCTGTCTGTTGGGGGGTGGGTCTAACGGGCCTCGGGGCTGCTCTTGTCGAGACGTCTGCCGCGCCTGCCCAGGAGCTTTTGCAGCCGCGTGCCCTTGATGCGCCTGCGGAACAGGTAGAGCAGGTTGGCAACGCCGTCTTTCATGGGGAATAGCTTGGTCTCGCCGATGCGCTCGCTGTAGTGGATGTGGTATTCCCCGAAGCGTATCGTCCTGTTCTCAATCGCTTCGAGCTTGATTTCCTCGGAGAAGGGCATGCCGTCGCTCTCAAGCCGCAGCTTCTTGAGGGCCTCACGCGTCATCACCCACATGCCCGACTGCGAGTCGGCAATCCATCGCAGCCACAGCACGCGCGTCACGTAAGTGAGTATCTTGTTGCCGAACACGTTGCGGAAGCGCATCGCCTTCGGGTCAACCAGGGGAAAGCGGCTCGCTGACACGAAATCAAGCTTCCTGTCGAGCATGTAGTCGATGATGGGGCCGATCGCGTTGGTGGGGTAGGTGCCGTCGCCGTCGGCGGTGGCGATGATGTCGCCGGTGGCCTCGGGGAAGCCCGCCTTGTAAGCGTTGCCGTAGCCCTTGCGGGTCTCAAAAATGACCTCAGCCCCTAGCTCGCGGGCGATGCGGCCCGTTTCGTCGGTGGAGTTGTTGTCTACGACCACCACCTGGTCAACATAGTCCGGCATCGACTGGAGGACGGCGGCTATACCGTGCTCCTCGTTGAAGCACGGGATGACCACCGATACCTTTAGGCCTTTATACATGCAAACAGCACCTTGTAAGCTTCACTGTGTGCCACCCCTGTTCATGTGGGAGATTTACTCGCCGTCCTTGTTGGGCCGCAGGCGAAAGATGCCACCCTTGCCCGGCTGGCGGCGCTTGTAAGCGTCTTCGAGCAGCTTTTCCAGGTCCTCGTTGGTGAAAAGGAAGGACTCCGAGATAGTCTGGTAGCCCCTGGTCTTGTCGGTAGTGTAGCGTATGCCCCGCACCAGCACCCCCTCGTTCAGCTCGATGATGCAGACTTCCTTGATGTTGTTCTGGTCGATGAAGTAGCCGACGGCGCGGAGTATATCTTCGTAGTCGACGCGGGTGGTGCCCGAAAAGTCCATCATTGCAAGGCTCCTGGATTCGGGGCGGCTCGCCGGCCACACATAGGCAAGGATTATGCTCGAACATAGCGGCTTGGAGGGTCCGGCGTGGCAATGCGCATTATAGCACACGGGTTTTGGGGGTGCAAAAGTGTGCTATGATGGCGGCCTGGGCAATTACGGGTTACGGGTTACGGGTTGGGAGTCATGAAGAGAGTATCTGTTGCGTTGGGGGGCATTCTGCTGTTTGGGGTTTGCGGTGAGGCCTTCGCCCGCCCGGCTTATAGCCAGGCAAAGCTACCCTCGTGGCCTGACGTATGGGTTGCGGACAGCGCCTTCTTCGACGTGTGGGCGCGGTCGGACGGCCTGGTGGCGATGCAGGTGGCGGGTAGGTCGTGGCTGTGGGGGACTGTGCCCTTCGCGGTTGCAAACGAGGCTTACGCCGAGTCGTACACGGGCAAGCGGCTGGTGGAGTACCTCGACAAGGGCCGCATGGAGGTGAACGACCCCGCAGCCGACCGTGCCTCCAACTGGTTCGTGACCAGCGGGCTACTCGTCACCGAGATGGTTTCGGGGCAAATGCAGACCGGCATCAGCACGTTTGAGAAGAGAGCGCCCGCCGAGATATCTGTCGCGGGTGATACGGGCAGCCCCAACGCCCCGACCTACGCCACCTTTTCTGGGCTGCTCGCTCCCGCGCCGAGGGCCAACGCGGGACTGGCATCACAACTCGTCTCGAAGGACGGCAGCGTGCGCCCCCTGGGAGATGCTGTACCCGGTGCCGGTCGGAGTGCGTCCACGCTCGGTGCGTACGACCAGGTATCCGGCCACAACGTGCCCGCAGTCTTTACCGAGTGGATGGCACAAACTGGTGCCGTACTACAGGGCGGGCGACTGGCGCAGGGTAGGCTCATGGACCCCCTGTTCGTGCTCGGCAGACCCATAACCGAGGCGTACTGGGCCGATGTGCTGGTAGCGGGAGCGCCAGCGCGGGTCTTGGTGCAACTGTTCGAGCGCAGGTCGCTCACCTACAACCCGGCCAACCCACCACAGTGGCAGGTCGAGATGGCGAACGTGGGCCGCGCCTACTATGACTGGCGCTATGGCGGCGCGGCACCGGAACCCGCAATTTCAGCGGAGGTGACGCCCGATGGCGTGCAAGTTCGTGGCTGGAACTGGCGCCCTGGTGGACTTTCCTGGCATGTAGGGCTTGCGGAGGGTGGAAGCCTGGCGGGTCCATTCGCCCCCCTGGCCGACCAGAGTGGCATGTTCCGTATGGTCGTTGAAGGGCACCAACGCCTGGAGGAGGCTTTGTTCTCAGGGGCCAAATTATTCGTCGCCGCTGACCAGGGGGGTAACCACACTTCTCTTCCTCTGGCCGGGAAATTACCTTCCGGCGACACGGCCGTGGAAGGGATGCTTACCGGAGTGCAACGCGGTACCTCAAATTATCATTCGCTGCTGATGAGGGATGACACAGGCAAGGAGAGGAAGGTGACCGTAGGCTCAGATGTGCCTGTCTCCTACAGCGAAGGGAGCGAAGCAGAGTTCACACAAGTCGTGAGCGGTGAGTACGTCCGTATCGAAGGCAGGCATCGCGGCGGCCAATTCTACGCAAGCACCATTCGCATCATGTCGCTTTCGAGAACCGGGGCACGGCTCGGCTACGAATTGCTACCGAGTGGGGGTGGTATTCGAGTCAGCGGCACCCGGTGGCCCGCCTCAAGCAATGTGACGGTTTCGGTGCGCCCATTCACAGGTGAGGGTGAGGTGCAACTTGGTAACATCCGGTCCGACAGCAGGGGGAATGTAGGTGCAACTTTGGCTATGTCACCCCTCGGGCCTTCAGAGGAGCCGCTGTGGCTATTTGTCCGGTCAGTACATGAAAATAGCCTGTTGGCGCAGGTGGCGGTGCCGTACAGCCCTGAGCTAACCACAGCCGCGGCAAGGAGCGTACCCGCACTGACCTTGCTCAGCCACAATGGCGAACAGATGGGGGGTATAAGCAGCTACTGTTACAGCGAGGAGTGTCTTGAGACTGCGGGGGTGCCGGTGCCCGGCGAAGCCTTACTGACTGGGCCGACAGAGGTGCTTCGCCTGCGCTCTCAGGTTGGTTTCGACCCCGAAATGGGCTTCACCCCCAGGCGGTTTTCGGCACAACTGTATGTATACCCCGCTGAACCGGCAAGAGAGGGAGTAGTTATAGGTTGTACCTTCTACTTCAGTCCCAAATCGCTTCCTATCTTCTCCACGCGTGATGTGCCAGGCAGGCCCTTTAGCATACACTTGCCTCACACCACGCGTCCAGGGAAGTACCTGCTGCTGGTGAGCGTCGTCTGGTCTGAGGGAGCGGGGCAACGCGAGGGGGCGGTTTATGGCTTCGCGCTCGAAGTGCCGCCTCAAGACCTGCCACTGTCCAGGTGAGCAAAGGGCCTCGCTCAGGAGGCCCTTTGGTTCCGCATTTCCCCTCGTTCCTATTCAGGCGAGCCATCTTCTGGCTGCAAGTACTTGTCGAACCAGCCCGCGATATGTTGCAGTCTCTCGACGCGTAACGTAGGCTTGCCGCTGCGGGAGACGTCGTGCCCGCCTGAGGGGAAGCGCACCATCTTCACGTCGCGCTTGAACACCTTCAGGGCCGTGTACATCTGGTCGGCCTGCTCGATATTGCAGCGCAGGTCGTCTATAGCGTGGGTGATGAGCAGGGGAGTGCGTATTTGCTCGGCGTAGGTGACGGGCGAGCGCTCCAGGTAAAGCTGGCTGCGCTTGTATGGATCGCCTTCCATCTCGAAGTTCCACAGCCGCCAGGTGAAGTCGCCGCTGCCCCAGGCGCTGTGCAGGTTCGACACCATGCGGCTCGCCACGGCTGCCTTGAAGCGATGCGTGTGCCCGATGATCCAGCCCGTCATGTAGCCGCCGTACGAGCCGCCGGTCACCCCCAGCCGCTCCTCGTCAATGAAGCCCATGCCCACGACGTGGTCCACGCAAGCCATGATGTCTTCGTAGTCCACGCCGCCCCAGTCGCTGATGATGGCATCCGAGAAGGCCTGGCCGTAGCCCTGGCTGCCCCTGGGATTGGTGTAGAGCACGACATATCCCCTGGCCGCGAGGACCTGGAACTCGTGGAAGTAAGGGTAGCCGTATGAGGTGTGCGGGCCGCCGTGTATCTCCAGCACCAGGGGGTACTTCTGCGCGGGGTCGAAGTCGGGCGGGCGCAGAATCCAGCCCTCGACGGCGACGCCGGGCGCGGTCTCTAGCTCAAACTGCTCCGGCATGCTTATCTCCAATTGCGGGACGATATCGGCGTTCACGTTCGTCAGCCGCCGCTCCTCTCCACCGAGCTCCGCGAAATAGAGGTCGTTGGGAGTGTTCCAGTCGGTCGCCACGAACGCCAACCCATCCGTACCGACTGAGAAGTTGAGCACCTCCCTCTCTCCGCCTATCACCTGCGTAACTTCGCCGCCCCCTGCGGGCACCGAAAATACCTGGCAAGCGCCGCCGTTTGTCACCATGAAGTAGACAACCGAGCCATCCGCGTTCAACCGTGGCCGTAACTCACCGGCAGCGGAGCGCAGGTCGGAGTTGACGATGTTGGCGGCGGAACGGTCGAAGTTTTCGGTCAGCCGGTTCTTCATACCGGTGAGGGAGATGGTCCACACCTGCGCGTTGGTGGAGAAGGCAGCCTCCAGGATGCGGCTGTGGGCGAACACCACGAAACCGCTACCATCCCGCAGCCACTCCATGTTGCCGATGTGGCAGTCATGGTCCGTGACGCGCCGCTGCTCGCCCGCCGCTCCTGACTCGTCAATGGGCAGCACGAAGATGTCCTGGATGTTGAAGTAGTCGGCGTCGGTCTCCTGGTTGGCGAGGAAGGCCAGTTGCGTGCCGTCAGGCGACCAACGGGGCACGGCTGCGTTCCAGTCGCCCTCCGTTAGCTGTTTGGGAGTGCCGCCCTTGCTGGGCACTATGAACAGGTGCTGCCGCCGCTCCAACATGCCCGCGCCGTCGGCCTTGAAGTGCACCCAGGTGACTTCCTTTGCGTGGTCGCCCTTGTCGGCGGCCCCTGCCTCTTCGTCGCCGTCGTCCTCCCACTCGCCCGCGGGAAGGATAGCCCCCGGCAGACCTTCTTCGCCCGTGTAGCCCGGCTCCCTGGCCTCGCTATCAGCATCGGAGCTACTCTTCGCTTTGCCGTCCTTGCCGTCCTTGCCGTCCTTGCCCTCCGCCGCTCGCCGCTTGTCCTCTTCGTTGTCCACGGGCGAGACGTAGACAATCCACCTGCCGTCGGGCGACCACACAACGTCAGTCACGGGGTGCTTGCTCTTGGTAAGTTGCCGCGCCTCGCCGCCCCCGGCCCGGATTACCCACGCCTGCGGCTTGCCCGACCGGGTGGATATAAAGGCCAACTGCTCGCCGTCGGGCGACCACCGGGGGTAGTAATCGCGCTTGTCGCTGCCGGTGAACTTCACAGGCTCGCCACTACCATCCAGGGGTAACAGCCAGATGTTGGAGGCGTAGTCGTTCTTCTTCTTGCGAAGGCGGGTCTGGACGTAGGCAACCGTGCTGCCGTCGGGGGAAACTTGCGGGTCGGAAAGCAACCTGAAGCGGTAAAGGTCTTCAATTTCGACCTTCCGCGTGGTCGCCGTGCTTGCGTCTCTAGTGTGGTCTGGTGCCAAAGCTACACTCCTTTAGCGCAGAATGGCACAGTATAACATAAGACAATTATCTCAGTGGCGAAAGCTAAACGCCAAGACGCCAAGGACGCGCAGAGATTTAGAAGGGTGTTCCCAGCAAAAAAGGACCAGGGTACGTGATTTCGTACCCTGGTCCTCTGCTTGAGCCAAAACAATGCTAATCTTGGCGCCGTCCTTGGCGTCTTGGCGTCTTGGCGTCTTGGCGTTTCCGTTCCCTGATGCTATCTGGACAGACAGTCGAGCACGCTTGCCAGGAGGGCCATACGTATGTAGAGGCCGTTCTGGACCTGGCGAAAGTAGTAGGCGCGGTCATCGCTGTCTACCTGCTCCGGGATTTCGTTGACGCGGGGCAGGGGGTGCATGACGATCATGTCCTGGCGGGCCTGGCTGAGGAGCATCGGGTCCACCACGTAGGTGTCGCGGGCGGCGAGGTATTCCTGGGCGGCGTTGAGGTCGGCTAGGGGGCGCAACGTGTCGCGGCGGGCGGCGTCGAGGGATTCCTGGGGTATGCCGTATATCTTGGCGGAGAGGTCTTCCATCTGCTGGGCGACGAAACGCTCCCGCTGCACCCTGGTCACGTAGAGCACATCCACATGCTGAATCGCTTCCTGGAGGTCCTGCGTCTCCGTAACCGGCATCTCGCGCGAGCGGGCGAACTCTATGTACTCAGGCGGCATCGAGAGGCTGTCGGGCGCGATGCACACGACGTTCACGTGGCAGCGGTCTATAGCCAGCAGCTTGATTAGAGAGTGCACCGTGCGCCCGTTGCGCAAGTCGCCCACGAAGCCTATCGTCAGCCCGTCTATATCCCTGCCGAAGCGGTCCTTGATAGTATAGAGGTCGAGCAAGGCCTGGGTGGGGTGCTCGCCTATGCCATCACCGGCGTTGATGATGGGGGCGGGGGCGTGCATGGCAAGGCGCAGAGCGTCGGAGGCTGAGGCTGCTTCCCTGGCGGCCCCTCGCTGGGGGTGGCGCAGCACGATGGCGTCCGAGTAGCAGGCTATCGTCTTGATAGTGTCGTGCAGGCTCTCGCCCTTGGTCACCGATGAATAGTGCACGCCGCCCGCCGTGGTGATGACCCGCCCGCCTAGCCTCTGCGTGGCGGCCTGGAACGACAGGTCGGTGCGGGTGGACGCCTCGTAGAAGACGTTCGCCACGATCTTGCTAGCCAACAGCGGCTCAACGTTACCGTCGGCTACCTGCCGGTCCATCTGCTGCGCGAGGGCGAACAACGCCTCAAGCGTCTCAGGGGTAAACTGCTCTACGGTAAGGATGTGCTGGAACGCCAGGCTCCTGAGCGCGCCCTCGGTTGCCGAGTAAGTAGCCGCCATCGTGTGTGTCTCCTAACGGTTTGCGGGGATAGATGATCGCCATGTCTGAACGCCGGTTGGATTATAGCACGGCCTCATGGGGGCGGCAAAAGGTGGAAAACACAAAGGAACAGGGGCCTGTAGCACAGACCCCTGTTCTCTATTCCCTTTAGTCGAGACCGTTAGCTGGTCCGGTTGGTGTCGTCGCCGTAGCCGGAGCCGGTTGTACCAGTGCCGCCGATGCTGCCAGTCGTGCCGTAGCCCGAAGTGCCCGTGCCGCCGGTATAGCCGGAGCCTGTTCCGCCGGTGTAGCTCGTGCCGGTCGTACCAGTCGTGCCACCCGTGTAGCCGGTCTGGTCTCCACCCTCGATGCCTTCTTCGACGTTCTCACCGGCACCGGCACCCACGCCGCCACCGATGGCAGCGCCCGCGGCAGCACCAATCGGTCCGCCTACCGCGCCGCCTACTACAGCGCCACCAACAGCGCCAGCCGCGCCGCCCGTGCCCGCACCGGCGTTGTCGTTGTCGTCTTCAGCCGCGTTAGCAGCGCCCGCGCCACCGGCTGCACCGAGGCCCGCGCCTACAACAGCGCCCACGGGGCCGCCGACGAGGCCGCCCACGATTCCGCCGCCTACGGCACCGGCACCCGCGCCCATGCCTTCGTTGGTCTTGTCGTCGCCACCCGTCGAATAGTCGGTGGTGCCAGTGTAACTAGTGTCATTCGTGGTGGTATAGCCGGAAGCGCCGCCATAATTGGTGTCGGTAGCGTAGGCAGTGCCTCTTCCGCCATCGTCCGAGTCGCCTTCAGCAGCGTCACCAACGGCATCGCTGGTAGCCTTGCCAGCAGCGCCGCCGACCGCAGCGCCAACCGCGCCACCAACCGCCATGCCTACAGGGCCACCAATAGCACCCAGGGCCGCGCCTGTCGCCGCACCCGCGCCACCACCGGCGGTCGCGCCTGCCGCGTCACCCGCGTCGCCACCTTCTGCCGCGCCGCCCGCGAGAGCGCCCGCCGCGCCGCCTATGGCAGCACCCAGGCCAACACCCAGGGGACCGGCTACCACAGCGCCGATACCGGCACCGGCAGCAGCACCGGCAAGCCCGCCGGTCGCCTCGGCTGCCACGCCTTCATTGTCGTCGCCGCCACGGGTGCGTACGTTCCCACCACCCCCGTTGATGATGTCATCATCGCTGCTCTGACCGGCGGCGTAGGTGCCGCCCTGGTTGCGCACATCGACCGCGCCGTACTGGTTGAGCACGGACTGGGCAGCGGATGCCTGGCCGTCGGGCACGGTGGCCGTCACGAGCACGCCGCCACCGGCTACGCCCGCCTCGTACAAGGTCGCCTCTTCTTCGGGCACACCGGCGTCAACGAGGGCACCCACGAGGCCGCCCGCCGCGGCACCGATACCGGCACCAGCCAGCGTGGTGGCAAGGGGACCACCGGCCGCGATGGGGCCGATACCCGGTATGGTTAGAGCGCCTACGCCTACGAGCAGGCCCGCAAGCCCACCAAGCAGGCCGCCGCCCACCGCACCTGTGACCGCGCCACCCGCGCCGCCATCGCCATCGCCGTCAGTCGTAACCGTGGTGGTGTCGCCCTCGGCGGCACGCATCGCCACGCTGATGTCACCCGTGGGGATATTCATAGCGCGAAGCTGCTCGACAGCCATCTGCGCCTGGTCTCGCATTTCAAACAATCCAACTACTGTAGCCATTCGAATGTGACCTCCTAATGAATGTTCAAAGTACCAATTCTCGTTTTCGCTTTCCCTCCACCCTTGTTACACGCGCCTCGCGTGCACGGTGGCACAGGTAGTGGAGCAATAGACGTGCCAGCGGCAGTAAATCGCGTATAGGCCATTAGTACTATGCTAATTGGGCTGCTACCGTCCCCGTGCCACACCCGGAAGGTTCATCAGACGCCTGCGCGGGCTGGGGTGGCCCACGCCCACGCGCCCATACCGCCTGGGCAGCAGGCCCCGCTTCTGCGTGCGGGGAAAGGCCACGCTAAGCACGTCGTCCATCGTATCAGCCGTCACGATTTGCAGGTCTTCGAGCAGTTCGGGCTGTATCTCGTCAAGGTCGCGGCGGTTCTGAGTGGGGAGCACTATCTTGCGCACCCCCGCCCTGCGCGCGGCCAGCACCTTCTCCTTGATACCGCCCACGGGCAGCACCCGACCCCGCAGGGTTATCTCTCCGGTCATCGCGAGTTCGCTTGAGACGGGCGTTTTGGTCAGCAGCGACACCAGAGCCGTGGCGAGCGAGATACCGGCAGAGGGGCCGTCCTTGGCGACGGAACCCGACGGGATGTGCAGGTGGATGTCGTGACGGTCGTAGAAGGCGGGGTCTATGCCCAGTTCCTCGGCGTGGGCGCGCACCCAGGAGAGGGCTGTCTGGGCCGACTCTCGCATCACCTCGCCAAGCTGCCCAGTTATGGTGAGGGTCTTACCGCCGGGCATCAACAGTGCCTCTATGTGCATGATGTCGCCACCTACCGGCGTCCAGAAGACGCCGGTGACCACCCCCGGCTCGTCGGTGGCTGAAGGCTCTTCGGGCAGATAGCGGGGCGTACCCAGCACTTCCGCAATGAAGTCCGCGTCAGCAACCAGGGCGTCGTGTTGCGCACCGTGCTCGGCTACCGTGGTGGCGACTCGTCGGCAGACGGTGGCGATCTCGCGCTCGAGCTGGCGCACGCCCGCCTCCTGGGTGTAGCTCCTGATGATTTCCAGCACCGCCTCCGGCTGCCACTGCACGTCCTGCTCGGTGAGGGCGTGCCACTCCATCTGCCTGGGTATCAGGTGGCGCAGCGCTATCTCCCGCTTCTCCTCCTCGGTGTAGCCGGAGATGCGGATAACCTCCAGGCGGTCGCGCAGGGCTTCCGGCACGGGGTCCATGTTGTTGGCCGTGGCGACGAAGAAGAGGCACGAAATGTCGAACGGCACCTCGACGTAGTGGTCCACGAACTCGCGCTGTTGCTCCGGGTCCAGCACGTCGAGCAGGGCAGCGGTAGGGTCGCCGCCCCCCGAAGGCTTGGCCGCCAGCTTGTCCAGCTCGTCCAGCATCATCACGGGCTGCGCGCTGCCCACCCTCGCCAGCGACTGCACGATGCGGCCCGGCATGGCCCCCAGGTAGGTGCGCCGGTGCCCCCTCACTTCGGCTTCGTCGCTTACTCCGCCCAGCGAGATGCGTACGAAGGGCCTGTTCAACGCCTCGGCTATCGAACGCCCCAGAGAGGTCTTACCCACTCCCGGCGGCCCCACCAGGCATAGCACAGGTTGGCGCGGTGCGTCCTGCCCCTGCGTATCTCCACAGTCGTCTCCGCGCGTCGCCCGCTGCCTCCTGAGCTTACGCACCGCCAGGTACTCAATGATGCGCGCCTTCACCTCCTGCAAGCCGAAGTGGTCCCGGTCCATGATGGCCCGCGCCCGGTCAAGCTCGAAGTCAGGCTCTTCATCCACGCGCCAGGGCAGATCGGCCAGCCACTGCAAGTAGGTGCGCACCATGTTGTAGTCGGGCGAGCTTGGCGTGAGCAGCCCGAATCGCTCTAACTCCCTCTCCGCCTGCTTCATCGCCTGGGGCGAGAGTCCCGCCGCCGCGATGCGCTTCTCCAGGTCGGCCCTGTCTATAGCGGTCTGGTTGAGGCCGTAGGGACGGGGTGCTCCGAGCGAGGATGCCGATTGTGTCTCGCCCTCTGCCTGTTGGCTTGCCTTGAGTTCCTGCACCTTGTTCAAATAAAGCAGCACCTGCGACAGCTTGAGATGCGCGCCTTCCGCCTCCAGTATCGCCTGCTTCGCCTGTGTCGAGATGGGGATGGTGGCGGCGACGAGGTAGGCCAGGTCCAGGGGTTCGGTCGTCTCTTCCAGAATAGGAAGCAGTTGCTCTTCGGCGGGAGTACCTGCGAGTGTGGCAGCGTAGGCACCGTGGGCCTGCTCGAACAGGTTAGCCACACCCTCTGCCTGCGCCTGTTCCTCCGGCAGGCTCTCCACGAAAGCAGCGGCATACGGCTCGTACTGCACGATGCGGCGCAGAACCACGCGCTCCAACCCCTCTGCCTGGAACTCAAGCAGGTCGTCCGCTCCGGGGCGCAGGTCGGCCATGCGGGCGAGGGTGCCCACAGGGTACAGGTCCGTGCCTGTGGGTCCGTCCGAAGCGTCCTCACGTTGCAGGAACATGGCGACGTACCCGCCCGACTCCTGGGCGGCAGCCGCCAACTGCTGTGCGTGCTCTCCGCTTAACGCCAGTGGGTAAACCGACCTGGGAAATATTACGTTGTCGCTGAGTGGAAGAAGTGGAACTTTTCGGGATGATGCCTGGTCATTACTGCCTTCGGGTTCTGCGGTTCCACGTTGGGGAGTGTTAGCCGGACCTTGCTGGTCCCTCTCCGGCGTGGGCGATACCATTGGGTTCACCTCATTTCTGGTGGCGTAATCCACAGTATGAGGGCCAGGCTTGAGGTGGTAGTTGGTCGAGGCAAGTTGGCGCCCGGCCACTTGGTCGTCGGCGCTGTAATATGCAACTAGTGTGCCACTACGTGACGATGGACGATGGACGATGGACGATAGGAGTGATGAGGACTGAGGACTGAGGACTGAGTAGCTGTAGCACATCTAAACCTTCATCCTCTTGGCGCGCACTTGGCGTCCTTGGCGTATTGGCGGTTCCGTCTCCTACCATCGTCCCTCGTCTATCGTCCATCGTCCGCTCGTAAGAGCACCCTCAAGGTTTGGATGTGCCCGCGGTGTTCGGCTTCGTGTTGGATTAGGTGGTGTAGCGCCCATTCGGGGGTGACGTCGTACTGCCCTGGGAAGTGCCTGGGGCGGCGGAAGTCCTCAAGGGTCATAGGCTTGAACTCCTCCATCAGGGCGTGGCGTACGGTTTGGAGGCGGTGCAGGTGCTCTTCGAGAGGGATACCGCGGATGGTGGATAGCTGGCGTTCCTGGTCACGAGCATCTACGGGGAACAGGGCTTCGATGTCGGGCGGGGCGGGCCGGTTGTCCAGTGCCTCATCGTAGAGCCAGGATGTTTCTATCAGCGCAATGTGATAGAGCAACACGGCGATTGTGTTGTCAGCACCCGGCGGTTTTGTGTCGAGGTCGGCTATCGTAAGCCCTTCAAGACTGCGCAGGGTTTCGTGGCGGGTGTCCTGCAAGGCCCACAGCCACCTGCCTATCTCCGGCTCGTAGCCTGGTAGCGCTATAATTTGCAGATCCTCTGTGGAGTCACTCATTTATTGTCCTTTCGACTAGGTATAGCAAGCAGTTATGGAGGCAGGCTGCCGTGCCTGCCTCCATAACTGTATCCTTCGCCGCCCTAAACTGCGACGGCCTCTTCCTCGCCTATCTCCTCCACCACAGCCACATCATCAGCGTAGCCCGCGTGGCCGTGCCAGAGGAGCTTCATCTCGTCGCAGGTAAGGAGCAGGTCGTCCAGTTTGCCGGAAGCCTCTATCCTGCCATCCTTGAGCACGATGATGTTGTCCGCTTGTCGCAGGGCGGCCCGGCGGTGGGATACCACCAGGCACGTAGCTTCCCTTTGCTCGAACAAACGCTCCCACAGCACTCGCTCGGTGTCCACGTCGAGCGCGCTTGAGAGGTCGTCAAAGACTAGTAGCTCCGCGTCGCGCACAAACATGCGGGCGGCGGCGGCTCGTTGTACCTGCCCGCCCGACAGCCGCACGCCCTTCGGCCCGATGAGCGTATCCAGGCCAATATCCATCGCTGCCACGTCCCTTTCCATCACGGCCAGGTGCAGAGCGCCCTTCAGATCGACCTGTTCGTGCGGAAGGCCCATGAGGATATTGTCCTTGAGCGTCTCGCTGAAGAGGCGAGGCACCTGGGGAGTGTACGCGCTGCGGGGCGGCACCAGGAAGGACGCGGGGTCGTCCACCCGCTGACCGTTCCAGACGATTTCGCCGCTGTCGAGGGGCACGAGGCCCAGCAGCGCCTTCAGCACGGTGGTCTTGCCCGCACCTATGCGCCCCGTTACCACTGTGAACGAGCCGCGCTCCACCATAAAGCTCACGCCCTCGATGCCGCGCTGGCTGCCGGGATACTTGTAGCTCAGGCCGCGCACTTCGAGGGTTTCCAGGGTGTGCTGGGCCGTCTTGGGTGTGAACTCCGGTGCGGGCGCGTCGTGGTTGAAGTATATGCGACCGCCCGCCACGAGGTCCTGCGGTTTCGTGCCTTCCAGCACCGATCCCATGCGCTCGACCGACACCTCCGTCTGCTTGTACTTGGCCCACAGCCTGCCTATCCAGCGCGGGACGGACGTCACCATGCCCAGGTAGCTCACGAACATAGCGAACTCGCCCACCGTGAAGCTGCCCGCACGCAACGACTCGGCGGCCACTATCACGATGAGGCCGGTGCCTATGTTGACGGTGTTGGCGTTGAACGAATCGATTAGCTGTGTCAGCAGGCTGTCCATGAGGGCTGCCTTGCGCCGTTTCTCGTTCAGCACCCGCAGGTGAGAAAGCAGGTCCTGCTCCGCCGAGGCCACCTTTATCGCCTGGATGCCGCCGAACATCTCACCGATGGCCCCGGTGACCCGCGCGGTGGCTTCCCGGTTCATCTTGCGGTACTTACGGAGCAAGGCGCTCATCGCATTCGCCGCGATGATTACCACCACCAGGGGCAGCAGCACCAGGACCGTAATCGTCCAATTGACAGAGAACATGATGCCCAGGGCCACTAGCGTGACCAGCCCCTGCCCGGTCGAGTCGAACCAGTTGTCGATGTACATCACAACGTGCTCGACGTCGTCCCGGAAGCGGTTGACCGTCTCGCCGGGGGCCTCCTTGAGCACTCTCGCGCCGGGACCGCTCACCAGCCACTGCATCATGTTCTTGCGCAGCATCGCGTGGCCCGAGTACCAGAACACGGACCACTGGTCGATGCCGAGCCACAGCGCACCCATGTTGGCCGCGCCCACGACCACGCTGAGTGCGACCAGGGTCCAGATGGTAAATCCCGCCTGTTCACCGGGAGTGAGCAGCGCATCGAAGAAGGCCCTCATAATGAGGCCGGTGATTAGTGGTATGCCGAAGAACACGGTCCAGATGACCGTATTCAGCATGTATAGCCCGAACCGGAAGCCTATTACGCTTGCCATTACTCGCCAGGTTTTCACGCCAGTACCTCCTCCAGGCCCGTCCTCAGCAGTTGGCTGAAGTGGGACCGGGGATTGTTAGCCAGTTCGAGGCGGGGGCCGTGTTCCAGCACCCTGCCATCCTCAAGCACCATGATTTCGTCGGCCCTCTGCACGGTGGCGAGACGATGGGCAATGATAATGCCGGTGCGGTTTTGCAGCAGTTTGTCCACGGCGCGCTCTATCAACCGCTCGGTAGCGGGGTCCAGGCGAGACGATGCCTCGTCCAGCACCACCACGCCGGGGTCGCGCAGGAAGATGCGGGCGAAAGCCAGCAACTGCGCCTCGCCCGCCGACAGACTGCCACCGCCGGGGCCGAGCACCGTGTCAAGCCCCTCCGGCAGCGCGTTGTACCATTCCGTCAGGCCAAGCTCGTGCACGACCTGCATAATCTTGGCGTCCGGTATGTTGGCGTCGAACATGGTCATGTTCTCGCGCAATGTGGCGTTGAAAAGCTGCACGTCCTGCGTCACGAAACCTACCGCGTGGCGTAGCTCTTGCAGCCGTGCGTCTCGTATGTCCGTCCCGCCCAGGGTGACTGTCCCTTGCGCCGGATCGTAGAGGCGGAGGAGCAGGCGAGCCAGCGTGGTCTTGCCGGAGCCGGTGCGCCCCAACAGGCCGAGTACGGTGCCGGGCTTCAGGTCCATCGACATACCCTGCATCACCATCTCTTCCTCGCCGTAGCCGAACTTCACATCGTCAAAGCCGACCGCCAGCGCTCCCCTTGGGAACTCGGCCCCCTTGCCGTCCACGATCTCGACGGGCATGGCAAGCAGCTCTTGCACGCGTGTCAGCCCCGCGCCCGCCTTCTGAAGGTCCTTCAACTGGTCGGTTATCTCGCCCAGCGGCTGGTCGAGCATTATCGTGTAGTGGAAGATTAGAAAGACGGTGCCAAATGAGATGCTGCCCGATAGGAATAGCCACGCGCCCACGCCCACCGCTGCTATGTGGCCGAGCGTGAACAGGCCCACGAAGGTGCTCCACATGGTGCCGTCCGCCCGCCAGGCCCGCCGCCCGCTCTTATAGAGGGAGCGCATGGTCCCGTAGAGGCCCTGCATCACGTGGCCGCCCGCGCCGTTGGCACGGATGTCGTTCAGGCCGGAAAGCCTCTCCTCGATGAAGCCGAACAGCCCGGCGGCAGCCTCCCGCTCGTCCCGGTGTGGGACAATCGCGAAGCCGTTCATGCGCCACATGGCAAACAGCATCAGCGCCACGAAGAGGCCCAGGGCCACCCCGACGCGCCAGTCCTGGAAGAAAAGCACGACGATCACGCCGAGCATCAGCAGGATGTTGCCGAGCACTTTGATTACGAAAGTCGAGAAGAAGTTGGACATGGCGCTCACGTCGCCGTCGATTCGCTCGATCATCTCACCCGGCGTATGCGTCTTGTGGAACGGCATGTCGAGCCGCAGGCAGTGCAGCGCCAGGTCGATCCGTAGGCGGTTGGTAGCGTTCCAACCGACACTCTCGCCCACGTAGGTAGCCAGCACCGACAGCGCCTGGCTCGCAAGCGCGATGCTGACAAAGAGCACCCCCATGCCCACCAGGCCCTCCAGTGGTGCCTTGTTGTTGGCGGTGTCAATAAAGTCTCTCAGGATAAGCGGGTTCCAAAGCTGCAACCCGATGTTGGTAAATACGACAAGGGCCAGCAAGAACACCGCGGGCCGCTGGGTCCGCAGGTACTTGCCGAGGAACCGGCCGTATTGTTTGAGTGGGATTTTCATAGTTGTTGCTCTTTCGTGACGAGTGACGAGTGATATATGCTACTCGTCACTCGTCACTCGTCACTCGTCACTCGTCACCTTCAGTTCCCAAGGTACCTGTTCAGTACCTCGATTGACTTTTCAAGGAAGCGCGGCACCCAGGGCAGGAGGAACGGGTCCTCCCAACTCAGGATGTTATTCACCAGGTCCATCCGCCGGGCGACCATGAAGGTGTTGATTAGCCCCTCATGTTGCTCCGACAGCGGGCGTACCTCGCGGTAGCCGCTCAAGAAGGCCGCATGCAGAGCCGGGTAGTCCTCGCGGGACTTCAGCTCTGACATTGTGATAGCGATGTCGTACAGGTAGTGGCCCCAGCCGCAACCGCTGAAGTCGATAGCGCCCACCTCGTCGCCGTGGGACAGGTAGCTGCGGTTGTGCAAGTCGGCGTGGATCAGGCCGAACACATCTCGGCTTTCGCCCAGGCGCTGCATAGTCCTGCCTACGCGTTCGGCGGCAGCCTCGAACAGCTTCAACTCGCCTCGGCTGAAGTAGCGGCTTGCGTCCGGCATGTGCAGCACCGAGTTGGCGCCGAACAGCCTGTTGCGGTCCCAACGCGGGCGCTGGAAGCCGGAGGGCGGGGCGAAGCTTTCCGAGTGGTTGTGCAACTCGGCCATGTAGCGGCCTGCCTTTACCAACCGCTCGGCGTCAAGCACGGAGTCGAGCGCCTGCCCGTCCACCCATCGGAGCAGCACAACGCTTGCGCCGTCTGAATGAGGGGAGTTAGGGGCCGCCACTAACGAGCCGTCGCGGGTGGGCACCGGCTCCGGCACGGTGAGGTCGGTGTCGCGCAAGAGGGCCGCCAGCCAGACCAACTCGGACCTGGTGGCCGCTGCATGCCCGGTGGAGACGCGGAGTACGAACCTGCGGCCGCCTACCTTACCCAGGTAGGGGTGGCGGTTGAAGCTCTCTGCGCCTGGAACGTCTACGCGGAAGACGGTGTTGTCCGCGTCACTGAGTAGCGTCAGCTCAGCCCCGGCCAGGCAGTACTGTTCGAGGGCCGCGGTCGCAAGCTCCCTATGCTGCGCTAACTTCCGGTTACGATTAGCCGTGCCGTGTTCTGCTACGTGGTTCAACTCTCTTACCTCGTATGTGTGCCCGTGAGTAGTACACGGGGGTTGAGAAACGAAAAAGCCGTGGGTCTCGATCTTGACTCACGGCTTTGGCAGTTACGGGAAGCGTTCTAAGTGTAGCTGCGCAGGGAACAAAAAAGCCGTGAGCCCTTCGGTTGGGAGGCCCACGACCAGTCGGTTCGTTTTCGTTGCAAACCTATCCGGAAATGGGCAGACTCCTCCCGCCGACGAACATGCCGAGGGGTGCGGTGTTGTTGTAGTAGATCTTAGCTGCCATTGTCGTAGAGACTTCTCCTGTAGATAGGATTTCCAAGTTGGGGCCAGTATATCAGCCGCTACTCACCTTGTCAATACTCCTTAAGACCTAGTTCTGCACGAGTACCGAGTGATGAGGACTGAGGACTGAGGACTGAGGACTGAGTTAAGAGATGGAACCGCAAAGGCGCAAAGAGCGCAATGGTAACGCTACTAGGATGAAGAGTATAGACGAGGATCACTCAGTCCTCAGTCCTCATCACTCGGTACTCCCCAGTGGCACACTTCTTGCCCTTCGTGCTCCCGGTGGACGCGCACAAAGCAGGGTCCCGCACACACTTTTAACGACCTTTTTGACGACCTTTTCATCTTCGATTCAGGTGGTTTTAGCATGGATATCTCCCTCGACCTCATGCAGGAACAGTCTGCCAGGGTTTCCCCTACTCTTATTGCAGTCAATCACGTTTTAGCTCTCTCCTCACAGGAATTACAGAACCTTATCAAGCAAGAAGCGGAAGAGAATCCAGCCTTCGACATAGTGGAGCACCACACCTGCACCATATGCGGTGAGGTGCTCAAGAACGGCGTCTGCCTCAACTGCATCCGCAACACGTCCGCGACCTCGACCCCAGAAGCCAGCAACCCCGACGACTTCGGCTACGGCTCCACTACCTACCGGGACGAAGAAGTAGACAGCCCTTCTTATTCACCGATGGGCGACGACGATGACTTCGACCCCGTATCGCTGGTGGCTGCCGAGCCGACGATGCACGAGCGCCTCTTGCTCGACCTGCGTTCGGCGCTCGACCCGTACGAGTTCGACGTTGCCGAGTACATCCTGGGCAACCTGGACAACAAAGGCTTCCTCTCGGTCTCCACTGATATGATAGCGGAGGAACTCGGCGCGGCATTGGAGCAGGTGGAGCGCGTGCTGAGCGTCGTCCAGCGGCTAGGCCCACCCGGCATATGTGCCCGCGACCCGCGCGAGTGCTTGCTGCTCCAATTGGAGCAGATGGAGCAGGACGGCGGGGAGATTCCACCGCACGTCCGCGACATCCTGGAGAGCTACTTCATCGAGCTTGGCGAGCACAAGTACGGGCAGATCGCCCAGAAGCTCGGTATCAGCCTGGACGAGGTGGAGGAATCCCGCGAATACATCCGCAACAACCTGACCCCGTACCCGGTAATCTGGTCGGATGACGACGTGCAAACCTGGGGCAAGGTGTCGAGGGCGCAGTACGTCTCGCCCGACGTGATGATCCGGGAGGTTGACGGCAGGCTTGAGGTGGAAGTGTCGGAGTCGCGCCGCTTCTTCATGCGCCTCAACCCGCTCTACAGCCAGATGGCTACCGACCTGCGCACCAAGTCGAGTGCCATCTCGGACGAGGACAAGCGCCACATCCAGCAGTACGTCTCGCGCACCAAGCTCTTCATCTCCAACATCAAGCAGCGCCGCGAGACCCTGACCAAGATCGCCAATGCCCTAGTCGAGTACCAGGAGGACTTCCTACGGCACGGCGTGCGGCATTTGCGCCCCCTCACCCGCGCCCAGATAGCCGAAGTGACCAGCCTGCACGAATCGACGGTCAGCCGGGCCACGGCGGGCAAGTACATCATGCTGCCCAACCGACAGGTGGTGCCATTCTCCGACTTCTTCACCGCCTCTCTCAGCGTGAAGGACGTAATCAAGGAAATCATCGAGCAGGAAGGCAAGCCGATGGCCGACCGCGAGATCGTAGCCCGCCTCAAGGACCGGGGCATTCGCATCGCCCGCCGCACCGTCGCCAAGTACCGCAGCCAATTGCACATCCTGCCCTCAACCTTGCGCTAGAGTGCCGAGTACCGAGTGCCGAGTGCCGAGTGATGAGCAGTAAGTGTCACTCGGCACTCGGTACTCGGCACTCGGTACTCGTGGAGTTTCCCCATGCACGGAGATGAGGCCCGGCGCGACAGGCTGCTGGCCCGTTACTACGACCTGGAATACCGCGACTACCGCGACGACCTCGACTTCTACGTGCAACTGGCGGAGTGGACCAACCCGGCTCATGACGAGGCGGTGCTTGAGCTTGGGTGCGGCACGGGCAGGGTGGCGGTCGCGCTGGCGGAGGCGGGCTTTAACGTCACGGCGGTGGACGTATCGCTTGGCATGCTTGAGTTGTGCGAGCGCAACGCTGAGAAGCGTGGCGTCAGGGGGCGTATTACGCCGGTGTGCCTAGACATGCGCGAGCTGTACGGCCTGCCCAGCGAGCGTTACGGCATGGCCCTGTGTGCGCTCAACACTTTCAGCTATATCCCCTCGACTACCGACCAGATGCGCGTCTTGCAGGGCGTGCGGACGTGGCTCGGTCATGACGGCCTGCTGGTGCTGGACCTGACCCCGCCCTGGCCTGAGTACCTGGTGCCCCGCGACGGCGAAATCATCCACCAGGGGAGCTTCCGAGATGGCGCTACGGGTTCGGTGCTGCACAAGTTCGTCTCCGGCACGCTCGACTACCCGGCCCAAACTCACCATGTCACCATGCTCTACGACCTTGAGCTTGCGGACGGCTCTCTCACCCGGCTTTCAGAGACCGCCGCGTTCAGGTGGACCGGTCGCTTCGAGATGGAGCTACTGTTGCGGCAGGCGGGCTTCTCCCTGGACCACCTGTACGGCGACTACGAATTAGGCGACTTTGGCGAGGGCAGCCCCAGGATGCTCTTCGTCGCGCGCCCCTCGGGAGAGTAGCGCCGCCCATCGCAACTCCGACATAACCACAAATAGGATGTAAGGTGGGTGCGCGGAACAAGCCCCCGCCTTGTCATTCTGAGCGTAGCGAAGAATCAGGTGGGTAGTTAGGCCGTTGAACTACGGCGACCAAAGCCTCCCTTTGTCATTCTGAACGCAGTGAAGAATCTCGTCCTCCACCGGAATGTCGCCCCTTTCTTGTTGGAAGATGCTCGCACAAGGAAAGGTGGTATTTGGGTGCTGAGGGACGAGATTCTTCACTGCGTTCAGAATGACAAAGGCGGAAGTTGGTCCTCATATCCCATCTTGCATCCCCTGAACAAATTGCTACCAACTGGCACTTCATCGCCAAAGATGCTAGTATCAAGCTCAGGTCCGTATAGCTGGCATTGTTACCTTGCCGTATTCAGCATGCTATGAGAATTGAAGTGCTTACAGCCATGAGTTACGCCATCAGGTGCGCCAACCCCGAAGACGCCGCCTTATTGCACAACATCATCCGGGCTGCCTTTGCCGAGTACGACGGCGTCCTGGCCGTGCCGCCCGGCGCTCTAACAGAGACGCTGCAAGAGGTGGAGCGGGCTATCGCCAGGGGCACGGCGCTGTTGGCCTACGATGCAGAGCAGGCGGTGGGCACGGTCCGCTACGAAGTCCGCCCCAGCTACCTGTACGTGGGACGATTGGCGGTGCTACCTTCGCACAGGGGACGCAGGGTGGGTGCCGCGCTCATGGCTTATGTCGAAAGGCTGGCACCCGAGCTTGGCCGCACAACGATACACCTGGGCACGCGCCTCTCGATGCCCGGCAACCTCGCTTTCTACGAGCGGTTGGGCTATCGCATCGTTAGTCGCGAGCCGCACCCCAGGGGCAACGATACTAATGTCTGGTTGGAGAAAGAGCTAAAGCTTGATAACTCGTAGAGCACTCTACTTGCTCCTATTCGCCGCGCCCATCCTCGCGCTGGCTACCATTATCTCCGCTGCCGTGTGGGCCGCCGTGCTCTACCTGCTTGGGGTGGTGGCGCTGCTTGCCCTCGACTTCTTCCTGTCGCCCAGGCCCTCCCACTTCAGGCTGGAGCGGCGCAACGAGTCGAAGCTGTCCCTCGGGGCCGACAACCTCATCACCATCATAGTGCGGCGGCTCGGCACCTCCGAGGCTGGCGTGCGCAGCCGTGCCGTCAACTTCGTGGTGAGGGACCAGCCGCCAAGCGAATACATTATCAGCCGCATGTTCATGCCTGGCAGCATAGGCGCGGGCGAAACGGTGGAACTGGAGTATACCGCCATGCCTTTGCGCCGTGGCGACTACACGTTCGGCGGCTGCTATCTGCGCTACAGCGGCGTGCTCGGCCTCGTCATGCGGCAGCACCGCTACCCCATAGACGCCCCGGTGAAGGTCTACCCCAACCTGCTGGAGGTGCGCAAGTACGAGCTACTGGCGCGCAAGGACCAACTATTCGAGATCGGCCTGAAGAACGCCCGCCGCCTGGGGCAGGGCACCGAGTTCGAGCGCCTGCGCGACTACGAGCGGGACGACGACTACCGCCGCATCAACTGGCCCGCCACCGCCCGCCTGAACAAGCCCATCACCACCGACTACCAGCCGGAACGCAGCCAGAGCGTGATCGTTATGCTGGACGCGGGCCGCCTGATGACCGCCCCCCTCGGCTCGCTCTCCAAGTTGGACTACGCGATCAACACCACCCTGCTGCTGGCCTACGTCGCCATCGTGCGCGGCGACCGGGTGGGCCTGCTCACCTTTGCCGACACGGTGACGGGCTACTGGGAGCCGGACAAAGGGCGGCGGCAGTTCCTCACGCTGCTGGAAGCTTTATATAAGGTGCAGGCCCAGCAGGTCGAACCCGACTACATGCGAGCCAGCGCCTTCCTCTCGACCCGCCGCAGCAAGCGCAGCCTCATCGTGCTCTTCACCGACATCCTAGACGCCCAGCAGGCAGGCTCGATGGTACGCGGCTTCGGTCGCCTGGCCCCTCGCCACCTGCCCCTCGCCGTAACCATGTCCGATACTGAGGTGCTTGGCATGGCCCGCCGCATCCCCGACGACACCCAACAGATGTACGAGAAGATAGTCGCCCAGAACCTCCTCGACGACCGTGGCACCGCCCTCGAAGCCCTCCAACGCCTCGGCGCGCTCACCCTCGACGTGCCCGCCGACAAACTGACCATCTCTGTAGTGAACAAATACCTGGAGCTAAAGGCGCGGGGAAGACTCTGAGGATTTGGGATTTGGGAATGCGGATTTCGGATTGAGTTGAAGCGAAGCAAATCCGAAATCCGAAATCCTAATTCCGAAATTCCCTCCCATATGCTATACTTAGCCCCACATAGCCAGGGCCGGTGCCCTATTATTTGCTTTGCTCTCTACCCGGCTGCTGAACGGCCGTCTGCATGCGTGGACGTGCCACTCGACCTCTATTTGGGCACTTTTGGAGGTTACCGCCGGTAGAGCGCCAGATACAAGGAGGAAACGATGCGAAAGTTCCGATTAATGGTATTACTCCTGGTGGCAGTGTTCGTCATGTCGGCGTGCGATGTGAACGTAGCCACGCCCACAGCCACGACCGCGCCCCCCGCGGCTGCCCCCACGAACACCGAGGCAATCGCGGCCCCCACCGACACAACGGCTGCACCTGAGCCAACGGAGACCGAGGCGGAGGCAGAGCCTACCAATACAGAGGCAATGGCGGCCCCGACCAACACTACGGCTGCCGCCCCGACCAATACCACCGGCGCGGGCGGTGCCGTCACCAACGACCTCGCGGCCATCAAGGCGCGTGGCAAGCTGATCGCGGGCGTCAAGTACGACGTGCGCATCTTCGGCTATCTCAACCCTGAGACCAACCAGGTAGAGGGCTTCGACGTTGACCTCGCCAGGGCGGTAGCCACCCGCATCTTCGGCAACCCCGACGCTATCCAGTTCGAGGAAGCCATCTCCCGCAACCGTATCCCATATCTGGACGAGGGCCGCGTGGACGTGGTCTTCTCCACCATGACCGCTAACGCTACCCGCGCCGAGCAGATTGGCTTCTCCGATGTCTACTACGTGGCCGGACAGTCGCTCCTCGTGCCGGTGAACAGCGACATCACCGGCGTGCAGGACCTGTCGGGCAAGCGCGTGGGCACGGCCAAAGGCTCCACCTCCGAGGTGAACATCCGCGCCTTCGCACCTGACGCGCAGATCGAACTGTTCGATGCCTACGCGCAGGCCGTGGCCGCTATGGATGCCGGTCGCCTGGACGCGGTGACCACCGACGACATCATCCTGTACGGCTTCGAGCGCAACAGCCCCGACAAGTTCAAGGTCGTCGGCGGGCAGTTCACCCAGGAGCCTTACGCCGCCGGTGTGAAGAAGGGCAACACCGAACTGCTGGCCGAAGTGAACGCCGCCATCCGCGACCTGAAGGAAAGCGGCGAGTGGGGCGTGATCTACAAGCGATGGATCGGCACCGATCCCGGGGCCGTACCCCCGCAGAACTGGCAGGACGTGTACGCGGAGGCCCCCACGGTGCCCACACTCGTACCTGAGCAGGCCACCACCGCCACCGCAGGCGCACAGAGCGCAGCCGCGACCGCAGCCGCAGCCGCCTCCCCGACACCCGCCACTGCCCCGGCAGACGGGACACCGACACCGTAATTAGCGGACGATGGACGATGGACGATAGACGATGATAACGTCTGCTATCGTCCATCGTCCATCGTCCATCGTCCATCGTCCATCGTCCATCGTCCATCGTCCATCGTCCATC
>DASVRN010000231.1:0-44223 GCA_036388595.1 Chloroflexia bacterium | reverse complement strand
CGTGCCTGAGCGATAAGGGCCGGCCACCAGGATCATCAACGCACCTTGTGGGCCGGTCGTGTTATGGGTCATGTATTCGTCCTCCCAGACTGCTTCGTCTGTAGTTCGACACTGCTATCTTACAGCTACAAATCTGCTTTGAAGATACTCTATTGATGAGATTCTGCCATCCGCTATTGGCACCGGGCGGGATCATACTTTGGGTGTATCCTGGCGCGGAAGGAGACCACTTGAAATCTACCCTGGTGTGACCGCAGCCAGCAGAATACGTAGTTACCTCTTGTAGTTCCCCGCCCGGTTTGGTAAACTTGCGACGTATCAGTTCAGCGCCAGTGTTTCATTTATTTGAGTATCTACTATTCGGTCGGTTGGTTGCGACTCATCACCCGGTCTTATGCACCGGATGGAAGCGGCGTATCTGAAAGTAGCCAGGTCCCCACGCTACGTTACACCCACTTGTAGAATTCGCCCTTCCGAGATCCTTTCTATGACACGCACAGAATGGACACTCTTATGCCGTTAACTGGCAGCATACCCCAAGACCCGGAGCAACTTCTCCTGCGATTGTTCCAGCAGGTAGGGGATGATCTCAGCCCGGCCGAGTTGCCCGACGTGCCTATCGAGCTTTTCCCTGAAGGCTCTCAAGCCCGGCATCTGCTGGAAGGCTTCTCGGGTATGTTGGCGCGCCTGAAAGAGAAGGAAGACGCGCTGTTGCGCTCCCAGCGCAACTACGAACAGCTTGTAAACTCACTCGACGGTATCGTGTGGGAGGCAGACGCGAACACCGTCGAGTTCCTGTTCGTGAGCCAGCAGGCCGAGCGACTGCTTGGTTACCCAACCGAAAGATGGACGAGCGAGCCGACTTTCTGGCAGGACCACATGCACCCCGACGACCGGGGCTGGGCACCCACATTTTGCTCACGCGCCACATCTCAGAGGCGGGACCACGAGTTTGAATACAGGATGATTGCCGCCGATGGGCGTATTGTCTGGCTGCGGGATATAGTGACGGTAGTTGTGGAGAACGACCGGCCCGTGAGACTGCGCGGGGTGATGGTGGACATCACGGAGCAGAAGAAGGCCGCGGATAACCTTCGGGAAAAGGAGGAGCAGTACCGCGCCATCTTTGAAGCCACGACCGAGGGCCTTGTAATCAACGACCAGGACGGCAACGTGGTAGAGGCAAACCCCGCGTTCTGCGAAATGCACGGGTACTCTCGGGAGGAGCTTATTGGGCGTAACCTGGCTAGCCTCCATCCCCCTGACGACCAGCCCGCATACAACGACTACCTGGAGGCCGTCAGCAACAACCGCAGCTTCCAGACTCAGGAGATGCATTCGCATTTGCGCAAGGACGGTACCACGTTCCAGGTCGAGGTGCGCGGGACCACCTTCATGTACAGGGGCGAGCCTCACATCCTGGGGGTGACTCGCGACGTGACCGAGAGGGTGCATGCGTATGAGCTGCTCGAACAAAGGGTGCAGGAGCGCACTCGCGAGTTGTCTACGCTGTTGGAAGTCTCCCACAACGTAACCTCCACCCTCGACTTGAACCGTCTGGTGAGCAGCGTGCTAGAGCAGTTGAAAGTAGTGGCCGACTATACCGGCTCGGCCATGTTGCTTGTAGAAGGCGATGCCCTGACCCTGCTGGACATACGGGGAACCAATCCTGACGCTAAGACAATGATAGGGCGGAAGGTATCGCAGGAGAGCCTGGGCGCAATGTGGCCTCTACTGCGTTCCGGCAAGCCTGTCATTATTGACGATGTGAGAAGCGATGACTCCATTTCGCAGGCCTACCGGGAATCGGTGGCTGAACTGCTGCAAACCACCGGCGAGGCCGTGGCTGAAATGCTTCACGGTCCCTTCTCCTACGACCGCTCGTTCCTGGCCGTGCCGATAGTCGTCAAGGAACAGGTTATTGGGATATTCACCCTGACGCACAATGAGCCTGGCTTCTACACGCCCCGCCAGTCGGGACTGGCAATGGCTGTAGCCAACCAGGCCGGGCTGGCAATTGAAAACGCCCGTTTGTACGAGCACGTCCAGCAGGCGTCCCGCAGCACGGCAGCCCTGGCGCAGATAGCGTCGAGAGTAGCCTATGGCGGCTCTCTGCAAAGGACCCTGGACGACATCTGCCAGCACGTAGTGATTGCCACCGGGGCCGCGGCTGCGGGGGTCGTGCTCTATAGCACCGAGTCGGGGCAGCGCAGCATGGTGGGAGCATACGGTCTGCCGGATGGGTACAAGGAGGCGGTGAACTCAGTATTGGGTTCCGGTACGGTGCTCTTCGCGCAGGCGGCCTTCGACGGCCAGCAACCTGTGGTCACACGTGACACGCGCCAGAAGGTACTCGAGTCGGAAGTGTCGGCCCCTCTCCACCCGTTCATGCCAACCGCGCCCTGGGAGGCTGTCGTGGCAGTGCCGATGATCTACCAGGGCAAGCAGCTAGGGGTGCTCGCCAGCTACGTGCCCTCGAACGACATTGACGAGCGTGAGATCGCCTTCCACTCCGCGATAGCCGACCAGACCGCCGTGGCCGTCGAGAACGCACGCCTGCTGGCCGAGGTGCACGACAAAGCCACACTCGAACAGCGGCAGCGCCTGGCGCGCGAGCTGCACGACTCGGTTTCCCAGGCCCTCTTCAGCATCAATCTCACCGCACGCGCGGTAGAGTCGCTGCTGAAACGGGATAACCCCCAAACCGACACCGCCGTCACTAGATTGGCCGACCTGCGCCAACTTACGCAGGGTGCGCTCGCGGAGATGCGGGCGTTGATATTCGAGTTACGCCCCCGCGCCCTGGAGGAAGAGGGGCTGCTGCAAGCTATCCGCAAGCATGGCTCGGCCGTGGCGGGACGGGAGATGCTGCAAGTCGAGGTGGTTTGCCCTCTAGAGGAGAATCTACCCAGGCTCAAGCCCGCGGCTGAAGAGGCACTGTATCGCATCGCTCAAGAGGCGCTGCACAACGTGGTGAAGCACGCCCGCGCTACGAGAGTGGAGATATACCTGGACTACGACGCGGACAAGCAGGTTGTGAGCATGTATATCGCGGACAACGGTAGGGGCTTCGATAGGAGCCAGGTACCCGCAGGCCATATGGGTCTTGGCACGATGGGCCAGCGCGCCACCGCCCTGGGTGGGGAATACACCATCGAGAGCAGCCCTGGCGAGGGCACCAAAGTGATGGTGCGAGTGCCTCTAGCCGACTGGCGGCTGGACGCGCCAAAAGCCACGAAGTAACTAGAACACATCTCCTAAATAGCAGCCCGAACATTGACGACAAAGCCCCGCCCTTGTCATTTCGAACGCAGTGAGAAATCTCGTCCCTCACCCGGATGTTACCTCTTTCTAATGGGACTCTGTTGCTGAAGGAAAGGTGCTACTTTGGGTGCTGGAGGACGAGATTTCTCACTGCGTTCGAAATGACAAGGGCAGACTTTGGGTGCGCATCTCCTATCCCTATTTGTGAGATAGCTTCTACTTACTCTCCCCAACAGATACATCTGCGGCGAAGTCTCCATATGGGGACTTCTTTTCATATGGGGCACTGGACTTTGCCAACTCGGACTATGTCCTAAGACTTTGGGCGGAACCGACAATTAGCTAAAGGTCGTGACGTGCTTACTCCATCTGCTCGCTGTATCTGCTCGCGTTTGGAGCTACACTCTTGTGCATAACAGACTTGTTCGACTACAGGATACACAGCATTACGCGCCAGCCTAGTGGTTGACATCTGACCAAATAAAAAACCATACAAGCTCATTGGAGGCAAAATAAAATGAAGAAGCTAACTGTTATCCTAACCGCACTGGCATTGACGTGGCTCGGACTGGGCGCGCCTGCTGCTCGTGCACAAGCCACGGGGCCGGACGCGATAGACCCGATCTACGCTCTTACCCTGACCGAGGCCATCAACAACCAGGACGCTGCTGCCGTGCTCGACCACTTCGTGAAGGGCGGCACCGTCACTTTCGATATATCGGTCTTTGACACCGGCCCCCGGACTCTGACCACTGCCGAGTACGCGGACAGGCAGCGCCCCGACCAGCCGGACGTACCGACCGACATCCACCTGGAGATAGTCGATAGGTCGCTACAAATTGGCGCGACTACCGCTACCTGGACCTGGAGGGAGACCGCCGGCTTCCTGAAAGACTTGAACGTCGATTACATCGAGTTCAGCGTCTCAGCGACCACGGACGACCACCGCTTCAAGTCGCTTAGCATAGCCCCCACCATGTCTAGCCTCGCCAAGCTTATCAGCCTCGCGCCAAGCTCGGAGAGCCTTGCCCGGCTGCCGTACAGCCCGGCGGTACCGACCCTACCCTTCGCTACAGGCGATGACGATGCGGGCCTGGGCCAATCGGTGGCTGTGGTGCGGTTCGAGCCTGCGAACGGCTCAAAGGTACGGGGTGCGGCCATCCTGAGTGGTACGGGCGTGGAGGGTGGCACCAGTGTCTCGCTCCACCTGACGGGGTTGACTCCGGGCACGCCCGCCCAGGCTACCTTGAACGCGGGTACCCTCACAGCGCCTGGTGCTAGCGCCGCCGCTCTGCCCGAGCTGACCGTAGATGCCTCAGGCACCGGGACGGCCATGGGTAGGGTGCTCTTCAGAGGTACCGAAATCGTCCCTCTTGCTGATGTGGCCGATGGCGAGCACATCATCTCTATCAGCCAGTCTGGGAAGGCAGTAGCCTCCGGGGCCATTCCAATCCTAGAGGGCCTGGCGCTTGCTCCAGTCCATCCCGGGATGCCCCGGACGGGTGGCGCTACGGGTGACGCAGTGCTCCTAAGCCTGGCGCTGGTAGCCGTGTACCTGATACTCCTGGGGGTACGCTTGTCACAGATACGCTCCCAGTCCTAAGCTCCGCCAGGGATAGCACAACACTAGCTGCAACAAGGGCAGGTTCCGAGTAGAACCTGCCCTTGTTGCACGTTTCCACGCTCGGCGCCGGAAGTAAGCCCAGCACCAGCGGCGGGGTAGGCCGTGTGACGCAAGCATACGTCGCAAGTCGCATGTATGTGCGCCTCTTTAGTCCCACGGAAGAACACCACCTCCAGTGTAAGCACGAGTACTAGCTACTGAGTCGGCCCTTGTCATTTCGAACGCAGTGAGAAATCTCGTCCCACACGCGGCTGTTGCCTCTTTCTTACTAGGACTCTGTTGCTGAAGGAAAGGTGGTATTTGGGCGGTGTAGGACGAGATTTCTCACTACGTTCGAAATGACAATGTGGGACTTTGGGTGCTCATCTCCTCATGCCCATTTGTGAGATGCCTTCTAATCATCTGTAGTTTTCAGTCGTTGCAGATGAAGATGTAAATCGTGAAGAGCAACAGACCTCCCCATCCGGTGAGTGGAATGGGGAGGTCTGTTGCTCTTCTTAAAACCCTCTCAAGGATATGCTGCCGCCTTTCAATCATTGGTTAGCTGAGCGTGCGTCGCGCCTTGCAGTGCAAAGGCAACGGCCTCCTCCACGGGCAGGGCCTGTCCGAGGTTCCAGGCAGCGTCGAAGGCTACTTCTCCAAGCTGAGAACGAAGGTCGTTGACGATCAAGTCCTGTTTTGCCTGGGCCGTTGGGGACAGGGGGCAACTGATGGCCTGGCGCAGGGTTTGTGCCGCCCCATATAGTTCCGCGGCTCGCCTGGCCTCCCCCTGTCTGTACGCCAGCCTCGCAAACCCTTCCAGCGAGAACGCGTACCCCCACTTGTCGCTCAACTCCTGCCTCATTTTAAGGCTTTCCACCTGGAGTTGCCGGGCCGGGGCGTATTCCCCCTGGGCCGTCAGCACTTCCCCCAGGTTGCACAGGCTGTCAGCTATACCACTCTTGTGTCCCAGTTCGCGCTCGAGGGCCAGGCTCTCCTCAAAGTGTAAGCGGGCTGTAGCATAGTCACCCTGCCCCCAGGCTACGCCACCCAGGTTGTTGAGGGCCGTGGCGATGCCGCGCTTGTTGCCTAGCTCGCGCATCAGGGCCAGGCTCTCCTCCTGGAAGCGGCGCGCCTCGTCCCGTTCGCCCAGGTGCCGCGACACAGCCGCCAGGTTGCTCAGGGAAGCAGCGATGGCCTGTTTGTCCCCTAGCTCTTGCCTCACGGCCAGGCTTTCGCTAAATAGTTGGCGGGCCGTGGCGTAATCTCCCATGTTCCAGGCTATGGTCCCCAGGTTATTGAGGGAGGCGGCGATGCCCTTCTTATCGCCCAGTTCCTGTCTCAAGACCAGGCTTTCATCAAATAGCAGGCGCGCCCGGCTGAAGTCTCCTTGATACCGGGCGAGAGTGCCCGCCCCACTCAACGCCTTGGCCCGCGCGGCAGGTGAGGCGGCAGCACCCCTCTCCAACGCCAGGTCCATCCACTTACGGCCTTCGCTCAGGTGGCTGTGCATCTCCCAAAAGCGCCCCAACGCCGCACACAGGCGCAGGCCGATTTCCGCCCCTTCCTCGATTTCATCACTAGCCTTATTATCACCTGTCGAGCCGACCTGTGGCTGCCCAAGCGCCCATTGCAGGGCCGCCCGCAGGTTGTCATGCTCTTGCTCCAGGCGGTCGAGCCACTCCTTCTGCTGCGCGCCGCCCAGTTCCGACTCGGCCGTTTCCGCCAACGCAAGGTAATACTCAGCGTGCCAGTAACGTATTTGCTCTGCTTCTCCGCTACCCTCAAGTTTTTCCTTGGCGTATTCGCGGATTGTTTCCAGCATCTCGAAGCGGGGTTCCCAGTCGAGGCTTATATCCTCTTTCTCCTGGCCGCTTTGCCTTACCAGGCTCTTGTCCAGCAGCGATTCTACCCCTTCCAGCACATCTACCGGCAGGTCGCCCTTCGCGTTGCACACCGCTTCCGCCGCTGCTATCGTGCTGCCACCCACGAAGACCCCCAGGCGCGCAAAGAGCTTTTGCTCCCCTTCTTCGAGCAGGTCGTAGCTCCACTCTATGGCGGCGCGCAACGTCTGGTGGCGAGGGGGCAGGTCTCGCGCGCCCCCGGCGGCCATGTGGAGCGAGGTGCGCCCCTCCGAGCCGATGAGCCGGGACAGGATCGCCCTGGGTGGTAGCAGCTTGCTACGGGCCGCGACCAACTCTATCGCCAGGGGCAAGCCGTCCAGCCGGGCGCATATAGCAGCTACCGGCCTGGCGTTCTCTTCCGTGAGCCTGAAGCTGCTTACAGCCTGCGCGCGTTCCACGAACAACTGCACCGCCGCGTAACCTGCTAGAGCTTCTACCACGGGAAGTTGCCCCTCGCGCGGTAGCGCCAATGGCGGCACGTTGAACTGCCGCTCGCCACGCAGTCGCAGCGCCTCCCGGCTCGTCACCAACACCTTCAAATCTGGACATCTTGCGAGCAACTCACCGACGAGATCGGCCGCGCTCACTACCTGCTCGAAATTGTCGAGCACGAGCAGCGCTTTCGCATGTTGCAGGTGCTGTATCAGCTTGGCTTGCACCGGCTCGTCGCCACTTTCTTTCAGCCCGAGCACCTGGGCAATCGTGGAAGCAACCAGGGCTGGCGCGCTCACGGGGGCCAGGGGTACGAAGAAGATGCCCTCCGGGAACTCGTCAAGCAATTCTCCCGCAACTTCCAGGGCTAGCCGAGTCTTGCCGATGCCGGGAGGACCGATCAGGGTGAGCAGTCGCACTCCCTCGGTCGAGAGCTGGGCGCGCGCCTTCTCTACCTCTGCTTCACGTCCGATCAAGGGAGTGGGTGAGGCAGGTAGATTACTGGGGGGTTGTGGTGCGCCGCCCCTGGGTGCCTGCACCACAAACTCGCCCGCGCCCGAGCCTGTGCGTGCGAGGTTCATGAAGGCCTGGCGCTGGTCGGCGGGCACGCCCAGGGCATCAGCTAGTAGCTCTACGACTTGCCTGGAAGGCTTACGGTCCCCCGTTTCGAGCTTACGGATGGTCCATACAGAGCAGCCCACCCGCTCCGCCAGGTCCTCTTGCATGAGGTCCAGCGCCTTGCGCCGCTCCTTGAGCAGTTGGCTGAACGTGAGTACCTCGCCTGTCAAAGCGGCCCTCCATCCTTTATTAACACATCTTCACTGAGGCCATGTTAGAGAGTCTTTCAACACCCAGGTAATCTTGTAAAAGCTAGGTATGGCTAAACAGGCATCTACTCTAGAAGAAGATTAGATATTCACTGGACTGTTCTTCATTTAAGCTCTATCCCTATCTGCCACACCCATCTCAATCGGGGTCTTGAAGCACACTGTATGCTTGTCCGGGTCGGTTCGCTGTGGGTGGCGCAACAAGCCGCAGGACAGTTGCTACTACCTGGTCCAGAGGCGCGCTGGTGTCGATCTCGTACCCGGCGACCTTTCTCAGCAGTGGCTCGACGGTCTGTTGCAGGTCCAGCACACGGGCGACTTCGTCTGGATGCTTGCCATAATCATTAGTTGTCCTGGTAGCCAACCTCTCAACTATCACCTCGGCTGGGGCGCTCAACAGAACTATATGATCAAATTGAGGAAAAAACTTCACCATGTTCTCCGCGCACCCACTCACGAACAATACGTCGGCGTCTTCTGTAGCTAATAGGGCTGCACTGCGCTCCTCACGCCATACCCAATCCTGGTCCGGTTTCACGGGTGTACCGGCTATTCCAGAACTGCTGACCTCTACCCATTGGGACCATTCGTCGGAGTCTGCATCGATGGCTTTGTAGCCGCGCGCGGCAAGCTCGCAGATCAGCGTTGACTGGCCGGTGCCTGACATCCCCGTAATAAGGACCCTCTTCAAGCCGCTACTCCAGAGTTCACTACTCGATATTACTTCCCCGACATCCTGGTTCTACAGCATTGAACGGGTTTTGAAAGACGCTGTTAGCACGATGGGTTGTGCGACTTTTTGTGCGAATCAGGGTGCGACCCATTATAGCCTATCTTCCCCCACAATGGACGTAGCAGGCAACACCCCTGCCGACGTTCCAGACCAGCCAATTCTAACACGACATCAGGAGGGAAGATAAATGAAAATCGAGGTACGCAAGTTATACCGCACGCTGATTGTAGCACTCGCCGCGACAGCGTTGATACCGGCAGCCGCCTTCGCGCAGCCCGGCCCGCCCCCGGCGTTGTTGATTGACCAGCCCCCAGAGCTTGCACCGGTGCGGGCCAAGTTCGAGAACATGACCGCCGAGCAGGCAATCGCGGCCGGGTACATGTCAACGCACGAGTGTGTCAGCTCGCCCTTCGGGAACATGGGCATCCACTTCATCCACCCGCAGCTCTTTGATAGCCAGGTCAGGAGCGGGCAGATGGACCCGCAGAACCCGCCCGTCCTGCTGGTAGATGCCAACGACCGCGTGGTTGGGCTTGAGTGGGAGACTACTCAGAACACCCCGCCGCCCACGTTCCTGGGGCAGCCGGTGCCACTCCAGCCCGGACACCCTGGCATGGAAGAGGACCACTACATGGTGCATATCTTCTTCAAGCCCAACAACAAGCTGCTGCTCGGCCCCTTTGATCCCGACGTCAAGTGCCCCGCCAACGGCGCGGGTGACCCACCTGAAGGTGCTGCCGGTGGTTCTACTGTAGGCATGCCGAGGACCGGCAACGCAGCGGGTGACCTGGTGGCGCTGCCCATCGTCCTGGCAGCCGGGTTGGCTATGCTGGCGGCAGGTGCTACGCTCCGCAGGCGCAAGGCGTAAGGCGTAAGGCTCAGAAGCAGCACCGGACGTAGCAGGTAGCTGCCGCGCCCGGTGCTGCTGAGGGGCAAGTGATGTGAGTTGTCCCGCCGGTAAGCTGGGGACCCGAAACATGGTGCGACCCGCACCCACGACCTATACGTTCTGGCCCAGCTTACCGACGGACCTCACATGGCGCTAACGGCCGGTTGGCGAAGGAGAGGCATATAAATGCCGCAGAACCCAGATTCTGAGCCTCACAATAATGCACAGGCACAGACACAAGCACAGCATAACAACAGTAGTCCATCGCACCTGTTCCTGGTGCGGCTGTGGGCGGAGAACAACAACGAAGGTGAGGCGGTGTGGTGCGGCAAGGTGCAGCACGTTACAAAGGGCAAGGCCAACCAGTTCAGGGACTGGCCCACCTTGATAGACCTCTTGACGGCGATGCTACCCAGTGCGGAGCGGGTCCGGCACCACAGGGACACGGAAGACTAACGGGACCCGGACGTTAACACCCAATACTTACCCTAGCACATAAGGAGTCGAACCATGCAAGCCAATATTGGAACACGATCAGAGAATGTTGCATCTGCAAACCAGATGTACACAGTGGCCGGCATAAGCGCCGTACTCTACATAGTAGTGAGTCTCGCAACGCTAGCTTTCACCGATTGGAACAACCCGGCGGCTACGAATACCATCCTTACGGTCCTGGGTGTGCTTAGCTTTGTCGTCCTGCTCCCGGTGGTACTGGCAGTTTACCAGCATTTGCGCCCGGCTTCCGCCGCGGTCAGCAGCATTGCCTTAGTATCGGGTGTGCTGGCGCTGATCGGGGGCGCTACAGGCAGCGCGCTTGGCTACGATACCACGATAGGTATTGTCGGGGGGTTGTTCGCCAGTTTTGGGATGCTCTTGTTCTTCGGCTTATCGGGCTACCTGGCCCTTACCGGCAAGCTCCTGCCGGCAGGTTGGGCTATCCTGAGCATCGTGCTTGGCATACTGGCAGTTAGCGCCGGAATTATATCAGGGGTTGCCGGTTCAAACAGCGACCTAACAGGCTTCGCATGGGCCGCCTTCGGCCTGGCTACCATGATATGGGCGGGCTGGACGGCAGTGGAGTTTATGCGCAGAGGGCGCGCAGCTTCCACGGCCGTATAGGGAAGTACGTTTGCAAAACCCCGGTGCAGACGCAACTGTAGAGCGTATCTGCGCCGGGGTTTTGCGCATCCACATTACCTCGGCCAACTCACGTGTGAGACTTCTCCTGCGATTCTCTGTAGCCTATCCTCTGCTATGACTGTGCCTTAAGTTAACGGCAGCAGGGATGATAGAGCATGGCGATAGTCGCTATGCTCCATCAAGGCGTTCGTCTACCTGCGTGCAGCGGCGTACTAGACCCCCGCCTCGTTGGCGCACAGCTTGGCATAAAAAGTGCACGGCACCCTCTCTATCGAGCAGTTCTTGCTTATGGGCGCGCCAACTTACTCATTTATCCTCTAACCTCCCTGAAACAACCGTGAGGCGTATGTCATGTTCCCAGAACGTGGTGTCCGCGTTTGACTGCAGCGCCCATGACCCGTATTACTCCGCCTCTACCAGTCCTGCCACCGGCGGGAGTTGCACCCATACAACCCGCGCCCAGACCTCGTGTAGAAGGCAAATTCTTCTATGCGGGCCAGCACAAGCTATATCTGCGCGGCGTCACCTACGGCACCTTCCGCCCCGCCGCTGACGGCAGCGAGTATGGCACGCCTGACCGTGTAGACACGGACTTCGCCGCGATGTCGAGCAACGGCATCAATGCCGTGCGCCTCTACACCGTGCCTCCCCCCTGGCTCCTGGACCACGCTTCTCAGCACGGCCTCTACGTGATGGTTGGACTACCCTGGGAGCAACACATCGCATTCCTGGACAGCAAGAAGGGCAGGGCAGATATAGAGCGGCGCGTCGTGGAAGGGGTGCGCGCCTGCGCGGGTCACCCGGCGGTGCTCTGTTATGCCATAGGCAACGAGATCCCGGCTTCCATCGTCCGCTGGTACGGAAAGCAGCGCGTGGAGGCGTTCCTCAAGAGGCTCTACCGGGCAGCCAAGGCGGAAGACCCGGAGGGTCTCGTAACCTACGTTAACTTCCCCACCACCGAGTACCTCGACCTCTCCTTCCTCGATTTCGTAGCCTTCAACGTCTACCTGGAAACCCCCGACCGGCTGCAAGCCTACCTGGCGCGCTTGCAGAACCTGGCAGGCGACAGGCCCCTGGTCATGGCCGAGATAGGCTTGGACAGCAGGCGCAACGGCCTGGATCATCAGGCTGCTGCCCTTAGCTGGCAGGTCGGCACTGTGTTCGCGGAGGGTTGTGCGGGGGGATTCGTCTTCTCCTGGACCGACGAGTGGCACCGGGGCGGCCACGAGGTTGAAGATTGGGACTTCGGTTTGGTGGACCGGGAAAGGCACCCCAAGCCCGCCCTGGCCGCCGTACGAGAAGCGTTCGGTCATGCACCATTTCCCCTTAGCGATGGCAGGGTAGAGTGGCCGCGCATCTCCGTGGTGGTGTGCACCTACAACGGTGCGCGTACTCTGCGCGACTGCTGCGAGGGCCTGCTGCAACTTGAATACCCCAATTTTGAGGTTATTGTGGTGGACGACGGCTCGACCGACGGCACGCCGCACATAGCCCGCGAGTACGGCTTCCAGGTCATCAGCACGCCCAACCAGGGGCTGAGTAGCGCGCGCAACACCGGCCTGGCCGCCGCCACGGGCGAGATAGTGGCCTACACGGATGACGATGCCCGGCCGGACCCACACTGGCTCCAGTACCTGGCCTCCACCTTCCTGTCCGGCGAGTATGCGGCTGTGGGTGGGCCTAACATCCTGCCGCTACAAAGCGGCCTGGTGGCGTGCGCGGTAGAGAACTCGCCCGGCGGGCCGGTGCACGTGCTGCTGAACGACCGCGAGGCCGAGCACATACCCGGCTGCAATATGGCTATCCGCAAGGCGGCGCTGGAGGCTATAGGCGGGTTCGACCCGATGTATCGTGTCGCCGGGGATGACGTGGACGTCTGCTGGCGGCTGCAAGCGTCCGGCTGGAAGATCGGTTTCAATCCGGCGGCCGTGGTGTGGCACCACCGGCGCGGCACAGTGAAGGGCTACTGGCGGCAGCAGGTAGGCTACGGCCGGGCGGAAGCGCTCCTGGAGAGGAAGTGGCCGGAGAAGTACAACGCGGCGGGGCACGTGACCTGGGCGGGGCGTCTATACGGCGGCCTGGCACCGCTGCTGGGCCGGCAGCATTCGAGAATCTACCAGGGAGTGTGGGGCAGTGCCCCCTTCCAGCGCCTGTATGACCGAGGCACCAGTAGCCTGCTGGCGCTGCCCTCGATGCCTGAGTGGTACCCTGTGATCGGCCTGCTTGCCATCCTTGTGGTGCTGAGCAGGTTCTGGCAGCCTCTCGTGCTGGCCCTCCCGCTGTTCCTGGCCGCCGTAGCAGCGCCGCTGGTCCTGGCCGCCCTCGCCGCCCTGCGGGCCACCGTTCCGCGCAATCTACCCGGAGGCAAGCAATCGCGGCGGCGTTACACCAGAATGCGCGCCGTGACCTTCATGCTCCACCTGCTTCAGCCGCTGGCTCGCCTGGTCGGACGGGTGGGATATGGACTCACCCCCTGGCGCAACCCAGGGGCCGTGAGGGTAGGACTGCCCATCCCCACGGTGCGCCGACTCTCTGTCTGGCGCGAGACCTGGCAGCCGCCCGAAGCATGGCTCGAATGGATCGAAGCTGAGATCAAGGAGCGGGGCGGCACTGTGCAGCGGGGCGGCGACTACGACAACTGGGACCTGAAAGCGCAGGGAGGTCTCACCGGCTCGGCGCGCCTGCTCATGGCTATTGAAGAGCATGGCAACGGGCAGCAACTGGCAAGGTTCTGCATCTGGCCGCGGGTCGGGCGGCTTGGCCTGTGGCCGTTGTTGCTCTTATCTCTCCTGTGTGCGGGCGCGGCCTTGAGCGGGGCATGGGTGGCCTTCGCCGGACTGGCGACCATGCTTGTGCTGCTCGCCGCGCGCGTCCTGTACGATTGCGCTTCGGGAGTGGAGACTCTGCGTACGGCGGTGAGATCGTCACCGGGCACCCAACTCAACAAGGCTGGAAAGGCACGACGCCCACGCCCTTATCGCATGCTGCTGAGCTACGCCCGCCCCTATTGGCGAGACTGGCTGTTCATTGTCCTACTGACCGCACTGAGCACCGCATTCGCGCTGCTAGAACCCTGGCCCCTGAAGCTCCTGGTGGATAATGTGCTCGGCGGCCAGCCGTTGCAGGGTCCCGTGGGTGACGTGGCGGCCCAACTGCCAGGAGCAACCGACCGGGAGGGGTTGCTGTGGTGGGTGGTGGCGGCCGGAATACTGGTGTTCCTGGCGTCCAGCGCGCTCGATGCCGTGCTTACGCTCAAGTGGGTGCGAGCGGGGCAGGGTATGGTATACACGCTGGCCCGCACCCTGTTCGCGCGCATCCAGCGGCGTTCGCTGGTGTTCCACAGCCGCGTGCCCGTGGGCGATTCGCTGAGTCGCGTCACTGGCGATGCCTGGGTGGTGCACACGGCTGCCGATAGGCTGCTGCTCGCGCCCGCCCAGGCCACGATCACGACGGTAATCGTCATAGCCATCATGCTGCCGATGAACCTGGCCCTGACCCTGCTGGCGGTGGCGGTGACGCCGTTCATGGTTATATCGTCGCTGCTGCTCTCGGGGCGCATCAAGGCCCTGAGCAGGACGCGCCGCCAGACCGAGAGCCGCATGCAGGCCCACGTGCAGCGCATCCTGGGCAGCATTTCGGTGGTGCAGGCCTTCACACGGGAGGACCACGAGCAGCGGCGCTTCAAGGAGTACGCCCGCAAGACCATCCACGTTCAGCAGCAGAGCGCCCTCATGTCGAGCCTGTACAACCTTGGCTCCGGCCTTCCCGCGGCAGCCGGGACCGCGCTAGTGCTGTGGGTGGGCGCCGCTCAGGTGATGGACGGCAGGCTTACGGTGGGCGGGCTGCTGGTGTTTGTCGCATACCTGGGCGTATTGCAGGCTCAACTCAAGACGCTCGCCGGGATCAACAGGACTATGCAGGAAGCCACTGGCAGCGCCGAGCGCGTGTCCGAAGTGCTGGCGACGAACGATGAGGTGCGAGAGAAGCCGGGCGCTCCGGAACTCGCCAACGTACGAGGGCATATACGGTTGGCTAACGTCAGCTTCGGGTACGACCCAAAGCGGCCCGTGTTGCGAGACTTCTCGCTGGAGATCGAGCCTGGGCAGATGGTGGCTGTGGTCGGGCAGACGGGCGCAGGCAAGAGCACCCTGGCTGGCCTTATTTCGCGGCTGTACGACCCTCAGCAGGGGCGTGTGGAGGTGGACGGCCAGGACGTGCGCGAGGTCAACCTGCGGAGCCTGCGAGACGCGGTAGCTATCATCTTGCAGGAGCCTTTCCTCCTGTCAGGCACCATTGCTGAGAATATAGCCTACAGCCGCCCATCCGCGGAGCCGTCTGAAGTCAAAGCCGCTGCCGTGGAGGCGAACGCCGATAGCTTCATCGAGAGGCTGCCGGAGGGATACGACACTGAAATAGGGGAGCGTGGGGCGACCCTCTCGGGAGGCGAGCGCCAGCGCATCTCCATAGCTAGGGCCTTGCTCAAAGACGCGCCCATCCTCATCCTCGATGAGCCGACCAGCGCCCTCGACGCTCGCACCGAGCAGAGTATGTTGGAGCACTTGCGGCGGCTACGAGAGGGCAAGACAACGATCATCATTACCCACCGCCTGTCCGCCGCAAGGGCCGCAGACCGGACGGTGGTGCTGCATAGAGGCAGGATGGTGGAGCAGGGCACTCATGACGAGTTGATGGCCCGGAGGGGTCCGTACCGCAGGATGTACAACTTGCAGTCGGGGTCCCGGCCCGCCGTGGAGGCGATGCGCCTTGGAAATAGCAAGAGTGCGGCCGGTTAGCGGCTCCGCGGGCACCCTGCGGGTCTGCCTGTGGATGCTCAGATACGCCTCCCGGCGCTGGCAGGGTATGCTGGCTATGCTCGCCACCGTGCTGCTGGGGGTCGGCGTCGGCGTGGTCAAGCCCTGGCCTATGAAGGTGCTCGTGGATAACGTGCTCCAGGGCAGGCCCCTCGATCCCGCCGTCAGCGCCGTCACCGGGGTGCTGCCCGGTGCCTCCGACCCTGGAGGCCTGTTGTCCTGGACTGTAGGTGCCACCGTGGTCATCTTCTTCGCGGGTTGGCTCCTGAACCTGGCGCGCGCCTACACCAACATCGGTTTTGGGCAGCGTCTCAAGTACGATTTGGCGGCCGACCTGTTCCGCCACCTTCAGCGCCTGTCCCTACGCTTCCACAGCCACAAGCCCCTGGGCGACTCGATACACCGAGTCACCTCCGACAGCGATAGCATAGCCATCATCGTCAAGGATGCGCTCATACCTACCCTGTCGGCGGTGTTCACCCTGTGCGCGGTGTTTGGCATCATGTGGACCCTGGACCCAATACTTACCATGTTGGCTTTGCTGGTGGTACCCGCCCTCGCCCTCGTGTTGAAGTTGTACGCCGAACCGATGATGCGGCATAGCTACGCGCAGCAGGAGAACGAAGGCCGGATGTACACCGACGTGGAGGAGACCTTGCAGGCGCTGCCGGTGGTGCAGGCATACGCGGCGGAGGACCGGGCCGACATGCGCCTGCGCGCTACCACCGACCAGGTGCTGGATACCACCCTGAGCACGACCCGCGTGCAGTTGCAGTTCAAGGTGCTGTCGGGGCTGGTGACCGCCCTCGGCACCGCCCTCTTGATTTACGTAGGTGCGCAACACGCGCTCGACGGTACGCTTACGGTGGGCAGCATCATTGTGTTCCTGTCCTACCTGGCTTCGCTGTATGCGCCTATCTCCTCGCTCATGTATACTTCTTCGACCGTGCAGAGCGCCATGGGCAGCGCCCGCCGGGTAATCGAGATCCTCAGCACCGAGCAGGAGGTGAGGGACAGGCCCGGTGCTCGTCGCTTGCCGCGCGTGCGGGGCCACATCACGCTCAATAATGTCACTTACGGCTACGCGAAGGGCAGTCCCGTACTCAAAGATGTATCCCTCGACGTGCAGCCGGGGGAGACGGTGGCCCTCGTTGGCACGACAGGCGCGGGAAAGAGCACGCTGGCCGGTATGGTGGCCCGTTTCGCGGACCCATGGAAAGGCAGCGTCCGCATAGACGGCCACGACGTGCGCCAGGTGACTCTGCGCAGCCTGCGCGAACAGGTGGCCCTCGTAGGCCAGGAACCCGTGCTGCTGCCTATCACGGTAGCCGAGAACATCGCCTACGGTCGCCCCGACGCTACCCCGGAGGAGATATTTGCGGCGGCAAAGACGGCGAACGCCCATAGCTTCATCGAGCGCCTGCCGGAGGGCTACGACACCGTGGTTGGAGAACGAGGGGCGACTCTCTCGGGGGGCGAGCGTCAGCGCATCTCCATAGCCAGGGCCTTGCTCAAAGACGCGCCCATCCTCATCCTGGACGAGCCAACCAGCGCCCTCGATGCCCAGACCGAGCACGAGATACTCAATGCCCTGCGCAACCTGGTACGTGGAAGGACTACCCTTATGATCACGCACCGGCTCTCTACGGCAGCACTCGCCGGGCGCATCGCCGTCATGCAAGGCGGCCGGATTGTGGAGCAAGGCACCCACCAGGAGCTTATTGTTAGAGGTGGGGTCTATGCCAGTCTATACGCCGCGCAACACGGCGACGATGGAGTCGAGGCCATGCCGGAGGCGGGATGAACATCATCGTGGCGGGGGTCATGGGGCGCTACCCTTATGGGGGCGTGGCCTGGTGCTCGCTCATGTATCTGCACGGGCTAATGCGGCTAGGGCACAGGGTGTGGTACCTGGAGGACATGGGCGAGTGCAACTTCGACCCTGTGAAAAACAGCCTCTCTAAAGACCCCAGCTACGCGCTCACCTTCATCCGCGATTCCCTGCAACCTTACGGCCTGGAAGACCGCTGGTGCTACGTAGATTGGCGGCAACGCTACCACGGGCATACCAGGGAGCAGTGGCTTGAGGTTTGCGCGGGCGCGGACCTGCTAGTCAACCTCTCGGGTGGCTGCGCGTTCTGGCGCGATGAGTACGCCTCTATCCCGCACTCCGCGTATATAGACACCGACCCCGGCTTCACCCAGATTGACGCAACGCGGCGACCCGAACGGCTGGACTTCCTTTCGCACTATGGCGCTCTGTTTACGTTCGGGCGCAACATCGGCACGCCTGCCTCTACCGTGCCTACGCTCGGCCTCCACTGGGAGCATACCTGGCAGCCGGTGTCGGTTGACCAATGGCGGCCCACGAACGAGACGCCCCGCCAAGCTTTCACCACGGTGATGACCTGGAGGATAGCCAGCTTCAAGGAAATCGGTGGCAACAAGGACCAGGAGCTGCTGCGCTTCCTCGACCTGCCGCGCCACGTGAGCACGCCCCTGGAGCTTGCGGTAAACGGCCCACGCTCCTTCCTTGCGGCGCACGGCTGGGTGTGTCGCGACGCTTTCGAGGTGTCGCACAACCCCAGCGTCTACCGCGACTATATCGCCTCCTCTCTCGGGGAGTTCAGCGTAGCCAAGCATACGTACGTAGCCACCAACAGCGGGTGGTTCAGCGACCGCACGGCCTGCTACCTGGCATCGGGGCGACCTGCCGTGGTACAGGACACCGGCTTCAACGCCCACTTGCCGACCGGTAGCGGCCTGGTCGGGTTTGGGACGTTCCAGGAGGCCCAGGACGGCCTTGAGAACGTGGCCGCCGACTATTCCCGCCACGCAAATGTCGCGCGTGAGCTGGCTGTCGCTTACTTCTCGCCGGAAGTGGTGCTGCCTCCGCTGCTTGAGCGCGCTACTCAGAACAAGAGCAACTCGCGCAAGGTGCAGGCCGTATGAGAGTGCTCATGCTGGCCCCATTGTGGTACCCGGTCTCTAGAGACGCGCAGGGTGGCATCGAGACGTTCCTGTACTCTCTCATAGAGGCCCTGGAGAAGGAGGGTTGTTCGATGACCCTGCTCGCCAGCGGCGACTCACGTACGGCCGGAGAGATGGTGCCCGTAGTGGAGCGCAACCTGTATAGCCTGATGCTCGAAGGCAGCGCGGGCGAATATGTCTACTACGAGCAGCACCAATTGCGCCTGGCATCCGAGATGGCTAGCGACTTCGACGTTGTGCACTCCCACATCGGCCCCGGTGGCTATTTGCTCTCCGCGCCTGCTGAGGCGGGTGGGCGCGTGCTGCACACGGTCCACAGCCCTGTATACGCAGATCTGTGCTGGTTCGTGGGGCATCGCCCTGACATACTCCTGACCGCAGTGAGCGAGTTCCAGGCAAAGCGGCTGCGGGAGGCAGGTGCCACGCGCTGTCAGGTGGTGCACAATGGCATCGACACTTCAGGGTTCCCCTTCAACAGCCGTCCAGGAGACGGCTTGCTGTTCGTTGGGCGCATTGAGGAAGCGAAAGGCCCAGATATCGCCATCGATGTGGCGCGTGCCCTGGGACGCACGCTCACGCTGGCCGGGCCTGTGATTGATAGGGAGTTCTTCAAGCGCAGCATCGAGCCGCGCCTGGATGGGCAGATACGGTACGTGGGCGTGGTCGATCACGAGACGAAGTGCATGTTGATGGGCGATGCAGCCTGCATGCTATTGCCCTTCCGCCAGGCCGAGCCTTTTGGTATGGTCAGCATCGAAGCGATGGCCTGTGGCACGCCGGTAGTGGCCCTGCCCAACGGCGCGCTGCCAGAGATTGTGGAGCCTGGGGTCACAGGCTACCTTGCCGACGAGGAGGGGGCTTTACCCGGCTGTGTATTACGGGCCGTTTCGCTCGATAGGGCCAGGGTCAGAGAGAGCGCGACCGCCAGGTTCGGCATCCAGCACGTCGCGGGTAAATACCTTGACCTGTACCGAGATATGGTTGCGGGCGCGGTCGAAGGGGAGCGGCAGCCATGCGCATAATCGTGTCCGGCGCGATAGGGCGCTCCTACGTGGGCGGGCAAGCCTGGGTGTACATGCAGTACCTGGCCGGGCTGCGCGACCTCGGCCACGACGTTTACTACCTGGAAGATTGTGGGGAGGAATCGTGGGTCTACCACTGGGAGGAGCAACAACTCACCACCGATCTCGACTACCCCGCCGCCTACGTACGTGATTGCCTCTCACTGATCGGCTTTGGCGACAGGTGGATATACCGAGCGGGCAGCGAGTCGCGCGGCATGCCCGTGGAGCAGTTCGAGCAGCTATGCAGCGGGGCCGATCTCCTGCTGGTGAGGGCCGTGCCGCTAACTGTCTGGCGAAAGGAATACCACCTGCCCCGCCGCCGGGCATTCATAGACGTGGACCCCGGCTTCACCCAGATTAGTCTGCTGAACGGCGACCCCGCTCTCACTTCCAACGTAGACCGTTGCGAGCGACTCTTCACTTACGGGCAGGGCATCGGCAGACCTGACTGCCTGATACCTGCTGCGGGCAGGGACTGGCTCAAGACGGTGCCGCCCGTTGCCCTGGATTATTGGCCGGTGGCCGAAGAGTCAGAGGGTGCCGCCACTCACTTCACCACGGTCATCCGGTGGCGTGGCTTCAGGGACGCCGAGTACAACGGAGTGAATTACGGCCAGCGCGACCGCGAGTTCCCCCACTACATAGACCTGCCGCGCCTCACCAGGCAGCCCTTTCGCGTGGCAGCCCTCGGGGCCGACCTGGAGAGCCTGGCCGAGCATGGCTGGGACGCCGTGTCGGGCGAGGTCGAGTCTATGACACCCCGGCAGTACCAGCGCTTCATACAAGGCTCAAGAGCGGAGTTCGGCGTGGCGAAGCACCTGTACGTGGAGATGCGCACCCGCTGGTTCAGCGACCGTAGCGTATGTTACCTGGCGTCCGGCAGGCCGGTGCTGGCGCAGAGCACGGGGATCGAGGACCTGCTGCCCGTAGGCGAGGGGATAGTCACTTTTCGCTCGCTACAGGAGGCCATATCAGGGGTGGACCACATCAACTCCGATTACGAGCGACATAGGCGCGCAGCCCGGCAGATAGCCGAGACCTGCTTCGCCGCCCGGCACGTGCTATCTGACCTGCTATCGGGCGCGATAAACTAGGGCATGAGCATACGAAGCCGTAACGATATGCGCGTCGCGGTCTTTACGGATGTCTTCCCCGCCCTGTCGGAGACGTTCATCACCAGGCAGATAGCGGGCCTGCTGGACCTGGGGCACAAGGTGCACATCTACGCTCAGGGGCGGCCGGACAGGGATGTGCCGCTACAGCCGGAGGTTGCCGCGCACAACCTGCTGGCACACACCACATACCTGTCCATTCCGCGTGCCTCCGGCTATTGGGAAATGCCGGTACTTCCTCCCTGGGGCCAGACCTGGCTGCCGAGGGCCGCTAAGCCCATACCCAACCTCAGGCGACTCCTGCACGCGCTGCCTCGTCTCGCCAGGACCTTGGCAGTCGCGCCCAAAGTCACCCTGAGCACGCTTAACCCGCGGGAGTACGGCTACGCTGCCTGGAGTCTGTCGGCCATATACCGCGTCTCGAATCTGCTGGGGAGTCGCGGCGCACACGACGTGGCGCACGCCCATTTCGGCCCCGTCGCTGACAAAGTGCGTTTCGTCCCACGCCTCTGGCGCGTGCCGCTAATCGCCAGCTTCCACGGCTATGACGTGTCCGCCTGGCCCCGTGAGAAAGGGACCGGCGTCTACGAACAGCTGTTTCGTGCGGCCACTCTCGTGACCGCCAACAGCCACTACACGCGGCAGCGCATCGAGGCGCTTGGCTGTCCTCCGGGCAAGATTCGCGTGCTCAGGATGGGCCTGGACTTGAGCGAGTTTGCTTTTAGAGAACGTTCCGCACCTGGGGATGGTCGCGTACGCATCTTGAGCGTGGGCCGGCTGGTGGAGAAGAAAGGCTTCGAGTATGCCATCAGGGCTATGCCGCAGCTACGCGCCAGGCACCCGCAGGTTCAGTATGGCATAGTGGGTGATGGGCCGCTTCGCTCGCATCTGGAGGCGCTGGTAACCTCGCTCGAGTTGGAGGGCACTGTGAGGTTCTACGGTGCCGCGGGGCGTGAGTTCGTGCAGCGCAGTCTCGATGAGGCGCACATCTTCGTGGCCCCCAGCGTTACCTCAGCGAACGGCGACGTCGAAGGACAGGGCCTGGTGCTACAGGAGGCCCAGGCCTGTGGCATACCTGTGCTAGCCACTGAGCATAATGGCTTCCCGGAGGGGATGCTGCCTGGGCAGTCGGGATTCCTGGTACCAGAGCGTAGCGCCCCGGCCATAACCGAGCGGCTGGATTATATGATAGCGCACGCCGACCGTTGGGCCGAGTGGGGTCGCGCGGGGCGTAGGCACGTAGAGGAGCACTTCGATATCGCCTCACTCAGCCGCCAGCTTGAGGGGCTGTACAGGGAGGCCAGGCACATCTATATCGCCGGGAAGGACCGCAAGTGAGGCTCTTCTACTACCAGGACCCAGGCGGCAACTTCGGGGACGACCTCAACGCCTGGCTGTGGCCTCGCCTCATCCCGGAATTGCTGGATGATAACGATAGTACGCTGTTCGTGGGTATAGGCAGCATCCTGGACCGGCGCATACCGCAAGGCCCCCGCAAGATCGTTTTCGGTACGGGCGTGGGGTATGGGCTGCTGCCGGTGCTGAACGAGGAATGGCAGGTGTGCTGCGTGCGCGGCCCACTCTCGGCCAAAGCCCTGGGCCTGCCGCCCGAACTGGCCGTCACCGACTCGGCGGCCCTGCTGCGCAGCATGAGAAGAGCGCCCGTCGAGAGGCGGCACAGCGTCTCCTTCATCCCTCACTTCCGCACGCCCGCACGCGCCCTGGAGGCAGGTGTTGACTTGGAAGCGGTCTGCGCCAGTGCGGGCATACACTACATCGACCCCTGCGGCCCTGTCGAGGCAGTGCTCGACGGCATAGAAAGCTCGGGCAAGGTCCTCGCTGAGGCGATGCACGGGGCGATTGTGGCCGATGCCCTGCGGGTACCGTGGCTGCCGGTGAGGCTGTCGGACCGGATAAGGCTCCTCAAATGGCGGGACTGGTGCGGTTCGCTGCGCCTGGAATACAGCCCCATCCCGTTCTTGCCACCGCCGGGGGCACCACCCGATGAAGCCATGACTCAGTTTCTCCATGACGCGAATGCCTTATATGACCCGGTACTCAGCTCAACAGGCGTGCTAGACGAAGCCGTGGAGCGACTCGTCGCTGGGCTTGAGCTACTGAAACAGGGGCGGGTAGATGAGTGCGGCGTGCGGGGCGACGCCAGGTTCACGCCCGACCCGGAGGTGCTGAGGGAGGTGCCCTGGCTTTATGAAATGCAAGTCGCACTCAAGGAGGTGGACGGCCTGGTCCCCCTTGGAGCCACGTTCATCCTGGTGGACGAAGACCGCTGGGGCGGCGGGCAGGCCATGTCGGGCAGACGCACCCTGCCGTTCTTGGAGCGCGACGGCCGCTACTGGGGTCTACCCGCCGACAGTAGCACCGCCATCGCTGAACTGGAACGGCTACGCGGCGAAGGCGCACGGTATATCGTCTTCATGTGGCCCTCGTTCTGGTGGCTGGACCACTACCACGAGTTGCACGGCTACCTGCGGCAGCGCTACCGCCCCCTCGCCAACAACGAGCGTATCCTGGTGTTCTCTCTAGCGCCAGGCAGGTCGTAAAACGAACTGGGATATATTAACTGGCGCCCAAATTATAGAGGTTGAGCGGCATTGTGTGCTGTCACGGCGCTGCCTCTCCCAGGTCTCCCTTTGTTGACTGTTGCCTGGCGATGCGCTCTACGTCCACTCCCCATATCCTTCCCCCGCCAAATCGCTGTATTATGCCGCGCACCTCGCCTTCATCTATTACCTCTTCATAAGGCTCGGCGGTGTAGTCATCGTACCAGCGCTTCAGGAACTGGCCGCCTCTATTTCCTTTATTCGTTGTATACTCCACAGTCCAGGTTTGCGGAGTGGTAGGACCGAGCACGATGCGCAGTCGCCCCATCTTCATCTGCGCGATATAGTAATCAAGCTCCTTGGACATAGCCTCTATTTTATCAAAATAACTTCTATTCTTCCGTGCGGCCCTCCTGGGGGAGCGCTATACCCCAGGCTCATAGCAGGCTTCTTACGGACCGGTGGCCGCTACACACCTGGAACTTGGCGATGTATAACTAAGCGTGAGTAACATGCCAAGCACAGCAAGCCCGGTTTCAAATTACCCGGCGACCGGTCCGGTCAGTAAAGCTAACCAGACATTGCGTATGGTCACCTACAACGTGGGGCAGGGCGGCCGGCGCGATCCGGCCGTTTGGTCGCACATCTTGCAACTGCTTGCTCCAGACTTGCTGTTCGTGCAAGAATCGCGTAATCCCGCACTCTCCTGGCATGCGGCGCTCCCCGGCACGTCTGCGGAGACGTGCCTCTGGCAGGCGGCCTCGCGCCACTGGGGCACCGGACTGTGGGTGCGTACGGGCCGCCTCACACCCCTGCCGGTGCCCGAAGCTTACGCGGGGCGAGTGATCACGGCCATAGTAGAAGATGTTACCTGGCCTTCGATTGGGCAGTCACCCGTGGTGGCAATGAGTATTCATGCTCCCACGGCCAAGGGTAGTTCTTACATAAAGGAGGTAGGGCATATTCTTGACTACGCCCGTGAGATAGCTGGTGGGCTTCCCCTCGTGCTGGGAGGAGACTTCAACGTAGCTGTAGCCCTGCGCCAGCCGGACCATCCTTTGTACAACTCTCCCGGCGAACGTGCGCTGTTAGCCCGATTATCCGAGGAGCTAGGTCTGGTGCCCTGCTGGCAAGCGGCTCACCCTCACGAGCTTCCCGCCCGCACGCTCCGCTGGATGCGCCGCCTCGACTCCCTGCCCTACCACTGTGACGGCCTGTTTGTGCCTGCCGACTGGGTGCCAACCCTCCATAGCTGCGAGGTACTGGAGGACGAGCAATGGTGCGCTCTCAGCGACCACAACCCGGTTGTGGCGACCTTTGCCTACAGTAGTGTCTGATCAATGTTGCTTGTTTAGGATACTTATATCGCTTACTCGTCATGGGGGCGCTTGTTCGGATGGGCTTGCCCCCATCTCACGGTATCACTGCCGCAGACCGCGTTGCCGTCCATAGATAGAGATCATGATTAGCAGAGTCCCACCCAGGACCATGCGGCGCACCGACTCCGGCATCTGCATCGTGGTCAAGAGGCTCGTGATGAGTGTCAACACCAGGGCTCCCGCCATCGTACCCCAATAGCTTCCCTTGCCGCCCGTTAGCAAAGTGCCTCCCACAGCCACGGCTGCAATCGAGGGGAACAAGAACGGGTCACCTATACGTATATGGACCACCCCCGTGTTACCCACCACCAGGAAACCGGCCAACCCGGCGAGCATACCCGCCAGGGCATACGTGCCCACGACCATTCCGGTCACGTTGACGCCGGACAGCCGCGACGTGATGCGGTTCGTGCCCACAGCGAACAGGTTCTTGCCGTAAGTGGTCCGTTGTAGTAAGAACCACATCAACGCCCCGAATACGATCCAGATAAGTATGGCACCTGGAATACCCAATAAGAGAGGCCGAGCGATCACCTGGGTCATGACAGGGGCCACAGCGCCGGTAACACTGCCCTGGGTTATTACGATGATGAGGCCGGTGACTACACCCGCCATACCTAGCGTCATCACCAGAGGCGCGATTCTCAGGTAGGTAACACCCAGACCGTTTACGAAGCCCACGGCGGCACCCACAATCAAGGCCGCCGGGAGCGCCAATAGCACATTTTCATTGTTCCCATTGACTATCGAGTAGGTCACAATGGCCGAAAGCGTCACGACCGCGCCCGCCGACAGGTCAATGCCTTCAGAGCCGCTGATAATCACCAGGGTCTGCCCGGCGGCTACTATTCCAAGGAACACCGCCAACCGTATGATGTTGGTGGCCTGGGAAGCGGCGATATCGGGGTTGCTGCCGAAGCCGTTGGGCAGCAGGCCGCTTAGCAGGAACAGCACAATCGCCAGCAGGACGGCGGCGAGCGGCGGCGGGATAGTGATGCGTCCGATGCTCATGTGCGTCTCCTCCGGAGCAGGTTCATAAAGCCGGGCAGGGCCAGGGCTATCACGATTATCGCGGCATTGATGAACGTCTGCCACCACGTCTCGATGTTGGCGAAGGATATGAGGTTGGGGAGCAGGCTGAGGATAATTGCTCCGATGATGGCCCCGGCAATTGTGCCGCTCCCCCCACTGAGGGCCGTGCCCCCGATTACCACGGCGGTAATGGCAGCCAACGTCAGCGAATCGCCAATCTGCGCGTTGCCCGAACCCGTGAGCAGCGTAATCGCTATGCCTCCGAAAGCCGCCATTAAGCCCGATATCATGTAGGTGCTGAACTGCACCATGTTCACGGGCACGCCGGTCTGGTAAGCCGCATCGGCGTTGCCGCCCACCGCGAACAGGTACCGCCCGTAGCGCGTCTGGCGGATACCGTACCAGGCGAGCATTATCAAAGCGATGATGAAGAACGCCAGCGGAATACCGAGGGGCCGCGTCTCGCGGTAGAAGGACGTGAACGTCGATGGCATACCGCCGCCCGGACTTGGCAGAATGAGCAGCGCCAGCCCGCCGAACAGGAAGCTGGTCGCGTAGGTGGTAATGATAGGCTGCAAGCGCAGAATCGCCACAAAGAAGCCGTTGACTGCTCCTGCGGCCATGCCGACGAATAGCACAGCCCCCATCATCAACAGCGCCGTGCCGGTGTCTCCCCTTGTTCCGATCTGCGTTGCCAGGATAGCATTGGTGATTGAGACAATCGCGCCCGCCGAGATGTCGATCCCACCCGCCAGGATGACTATTGTCTGACCCACCGCGACCAGGATGAGGGGCAGGAATATGCGCATGCTGCTGTTCATCGTGGCCGGTTCAAGCAAGTTGGGTTGCAGTATGAAATTGATTAACAGCACCACGGCTAGCAGCACCAGCGCGAAGGGAATGCGGTTCTGGTTGGTGAGCCTGCGCCAACTGTGCCTTATCATGGCAGGGCCTCCTGTGTAGCGCCCAGGCTGGCCGCCACAAGGTTTGACTTGGTGAGGGACTCGCCGGTCAACTCCGTGCGAATCCTGCCGTCGTGCATCACGAGCACACGGTCGCTCAAGCCGATCAACTCTTCGTCGTCACTACTATAAAGCAAGACCGATTTGCCCTCGTCGCATAGCTGCGCCAGGAGCTTGTAAAACTCTGCTTTGGCCCCTACGTCGATGCCTTTTGTGGGGTCGTCCAGCATCAGTATGCGAGGGTTGCGAAGCAGCCACTTGCCTATAACCACTTTTTGGGCGTTACCACCCGATAGGCTGCTCACCGGGGCGTCCAATCCCGCCATTTTCAGGTTCAAGCTCGTGGATACGGTAGTGGCTTCCTGCCGCGCTTTGCCTATCCGTAGAGGGAAGCCGTAGCGCCGCCAGGAAGGTATCAGGAAGTTCTCCAGGATCGAGCGAATCAGCAGCAGTCCCTCTTTGGCCCGCTCGCCCGGCACCAACGCCAGCCTATTCTCCATAGCCTGGCGAGGGTGAGTGAAGTGCACGGGGGTAACATCGATGGTGATATTGCCCGAATGTGGGATGTCACCGAACAGGGCCAGCAAAAGCTGGTGCTGCCCCTGGCCTCTCAGCCCTCCCAGGCCGAGCAACTCGCCCTCGTGCAGTTGGAAGCTGACCCCATGCACGGCCTCCGCCCGCAGGTCTTTGACATCCAGGGTAACCTTGCGCGCGGCAAGCTCCTCGGCAGTCGGATGGGCGCGCTGCACCACGTTCTCTGCCGTGACCCCCGCCACCATCATGCCTACCAGGTCGCGCGTGGTGACACCCTGCATAGGGCCTTCGCCTACCGTAGCGCCGTTGCGTAGCACCGTGTAGCGGTCCGCTATCTGGAAGATTTCTTCCATGCGGTGGGAGACAAAGACAATCGCCTTGCCTTCCTCTTTCCAGCGGACCACCAGTTCAAAGAGGCGCTGCACCTGGCGGCTGTCGAGACTGGCCGTGGCCTCGTCGAGAATCAGCAGGCGCGGATTGAAGCTGACCGCCTTCAATATCTCGATGATTTGTTTCTCGTCAGGGGGGAGAGGTCCAACCTGGGTGTCCGGCGTTAGTTCCGTCTTGAACATGCCCGCGAACAGGGCCAGTAGTTGCTCCGTTTTCTGCCGGACGGCCCCTCGGTCCACGAAGCCGCCCCGCAGCGGTTCTCGCGTCAAGAAGATGTTCTCCGCCACCGTCATCTGCGGCACCAGGCTAAGCTCCTGGAAGACGGTAGAGATGCCCAGGCTCCTGGCGGCGTGCGGAGATTGGAAGTGAACAGGACGATCATCAACGAGTAGCTGCCCCCCATCGAGGACAACTACTCCGTTGATGATCTTGCTCAACGTGCTCTTGCCGCTGCCGTTAGCGCCGATGAGCGCCAGCACCTCACCGGACCGGATGTCCAGGTTGGCATCGGAGAGGGCCGTTACCGCGCCATAGCGTTTCGCAATATTGCGAGCGGAAAGAGATATGGTCATAGGTGTTACTGTGTTACTGTGTTACTTGGTGAAGAACTGCTGAACTTCCTCGTCGGTCAAGATGCCGTTCAGGAGATAAGCCGCGGGCTTGCCCTCACACTGCTCCTGGTAGACTTCCGCGAAGTTGTCCTTGGTCACGGTCACCGGCACATCGATGATGAACGACTGGCCGTTAGCGCCGCCCAGTTTCGTCTCGTCCACCTGCTTGCCCTGGAGCATATTGACGGCAATGCGCAAGCCGGTAGGCGCTACGCCCGGCGGGTTGGCTACCGCGATGCTCTCGAAGTTCGGGTCGTCCTTGAGGCGCTGCTCCCACAGTTGCAGGGCCTGGCAGCGTCCCTCGAGCACGGGCACAGGGAACTTGGAAGGATTGGCGGCGAGCACGGCCTGGAAAGCACCGATAGCCATGCCGTCCTGCGTCCAGTAACCGTCCATGTTGGGGAAGGAAGCGAGGAAGTTGGACATCACCTGCTGGCCCGTCGCCTCATCCCACCGCCCGGTGTCCTTGCCAAGCACCTTGATGTCGGGGTAGTTGGCGAGCACTTCGTTCACGCCGCTCATGCGGGCCTCGTTGGCCGGGTGGCCGGGGAAGCCTTCGATCAGCACGATGTTGCCCTTGCCGCCTAACTTATCAGCGAGCCACTGTGCGGAGGTCTTGGCCCACTCCTTCTGATCGATGCCGACGTTATAGACGTTCGGGGTATCGAGTTCCTGGTCCACCGAGATCACGATAATGCCCTTGCTGACGGCTTCCTGCAAGGTGTCGTTCAAGCCGCTGACGTCGCCGGGGTTCACCAGGATGGCGTCAACGCCCTTGTTGATCAGGTTCTGGAGCTGCTGGATCTGGCCCGCCACGTCGGTGTCGGCGCTCTCGATCTCAAGCTCAGTGGTGATGCCCCGGTCCATGTACTCCTTGTTGACGTCGATAAGCTCCTGGATCATCTGCGTGCGGTACTCGCTGCTGATGAACGGGTTGGAGATGCCGATGGTATACGGCTGGGCGCCGCCCGTGGCAGCGGTAGCGCCGCCTTCCGGGGTCTCACCGGCGGGTGCGGAGGTTTCAGTGGGCGCGGCGGCCCCGGTGGTGTTGGTGGGTGCGGCGGGGTTTTCGCCTCCGCAGGCGGCCAGCAACGATGTGAGGCCGATCAGCAATGGGAGCAGAATTTGTAACTTCTTTTTCACGGGTTACTCCTTTGGGTCCTAAACTTGATAACGTTCCAATCGCGCATGCACTCCAGGGGAGTACATTGCGTTATGCCCTTATCCGCTGTTCCTCCTTTCTTGATAATCCGGCTGTTTAAGGCACAATATGGAAGCGCTGGAGCAGACTCAACATTTTCTATGCCCCCGATGGCACAATAGCCTGCCGCGGGCACGCCAAAGCCCCGGCGTTGTAGATGCCGGTCGGTAAATGTGGCCCTGCGCTTTTGTCGTTTATAATTCCAGAACTCAACATTGAGCACCAACTTTGAGTGAGAAGAAACAACGGAACCTATTGCCAGGTGACAACTTATCACTTATACTAGTTCCGCAACTTTCTACCGAACTTATGAAAGATAATACCATAGTTCTTTATTGTTTGTACATACTTTCGTACAATATTGAAATAAGTCCAATTAGCGCATAGCGTCAGGTAACTTTCGATGAGCAACAAGAAGACCACCAATGAAGCGGTCCCACAACTACCTCTCCTGCAAGTTACCGAGCAGGAAGCGGAGGTCCTGGAGGCATTGCGGAGACAGGTAGCGGTATCGCGCACCGATATCTCCCGCCTCACCAACTGGTCGCGGCCTAAAGTCACGGCGGTAGTCAACAGGATGATCGACCGGGGTGTGCTGATGGAGGTGGGGGAGGGCGAGTCGCAGGGTGGGCGGCGTCCGCAGCTCTTGAGGCTCAACAGCGACCTGGGCTACGTCGTCGGCATCGACATCGGGGCCACGAGCATCGACCTGGCTGTGGCCGACCTCAATAGCCATGTGCTGCTACGTGACAGCGGCCCCGCCGATGTACGCCAGGAGCCTACCGTGCTGCTGGGCGAAGTGAAGCGCCGCCTGTCTGACATGCTCCGCAAGGGAGGTGTGCGCGCCGAAGAGATTATCGGCATAGGCGTTGGCCTACCCGGCCCCGTAGATTTCGCCAGGGGTGTGCTGGTTGCCCCGCCGCTCATGCCCGGCTGGGGCAACTATCCAATCCGGGGCTTCTTTCATAACCTCTTCCCGAACGCCTTTGTCTCGGTTGACAACGACGTGAATATGATGGCGCTGGGAGAACTCAGGGCGGGGGCGGGGAAGGGTATCGACAACTTCCTCTTTATCAAGATCGGCACGGGCATCGGCGCGGGCATCATATGCCACGGCCTGGTGCACAGGGGCAGCACCGGCAGCGCGGGCGACATCGGGCATATATCGGTGGACCGTACCGGCCCCACCTGCCACTGCGGGAATATAGGATGCCTTGAAATAATGGCTGCTGGCCCCGCAATTGCAGATCGAGCAGCGGAAGCGGCCCGCACCGGGGCTAGCGGCATACTGGCGAGGAAACTGGAGGCGCGTGGGGGCCATCTGCGAACGGAGGATGTAGGCACCGCCGCCCGCGAAGGCGATAGAGTGGCGCTTGAGATCATTCAGAGCAGCGGACAGATGGTCGGGGATGTGCTGGCGGGCCTGGTTAATTTCTTCAACCCGAGCCTGGTCCTGATTGGAGGCGGCGTTTCACACATCGGGAACCAGTTGCTGGCTTCCATCCGCCAGGAGGTGCTGCGCCGCTCAACCTCCCTCGCCACCCGAGAGCTTGTTATCAGCTACTCACCCATGGGCCAGGACGCAGGAGTAACCGGGGCCATTCACCTGGCGCTCGACCATCTCTTCGTAATCGAAGGTACCAGGAGGGTAACCGCGTGACAGATAGAACCTGGCGGGTAGGGGTTGTCGGCACGGGTTTTATCGGGCCTGTGCACGTAGAGGCGCTTCGCCGCCTGGGCATACAGGTCGTCGCGCTGGCCGGAAATAACGCCGAGCGCACGGCGGAGAAAGCGCGCCAACTCCACATAGCTGAGTCGTACGGCTCCGTCGATGAGATGCTGGAGCGCTCCAACATCGACGTGGTGCACATCACATCTCCCAATCACCTCCATTTCCCGCACGCCAAAGCGGCCTTACTGGCGGGCAAGCACGTGGTGTGCGAAAAGCCGTTGGCGATGGACACGCAGGAGTCGGGGGAGCTGGTGAGGCTGGCGAAAGAGCTAAAGTTGGTCAATGCCGTTAATTTCATGATCCGCTACTACCCGCTCTCCCAGCACGCACGCTCGTTGGTGCGGCAAGGAGAACTGGGCGACATCTTCATCGTACAGGGCACCTACCTGCAAGACTGGCTGCTCCTACCCACCGACTGGAACTGGCGTCTCGAACCGGAATTTAGCGGCAAGACCCGCGCTATAGCTGATATCGGCTCGCACTGGCTCGACCTGACTACCTACATCACAGGCCTGACCATCGAGTCGGTGTTCGCTGACTTCGGCACTTTCCTGCCCACGCGCCAGAAGCCAACCCGTCCAGTGGAGACGTTCACCAACAAGGAACAGGCACCCGTTGAGTACGTGGAGCAGCCTATTAGCACTGAAGACTATGCCAGCGTGTTGATACGCTACAGCAGTGGAGCGAGAGGTGTGCTCACGGTATCGCAGGTGAGCGCCGGGCGAAAGAACAGGATGTCTTACGAGATCGACGGCTCCCGGTCGGCCATAGCGTGGGACGGCGAGCACCCCAACGAACTGTGGATAGGCCACCGAGATAGGCCGAACGAGATATTGATGAAGGACCCCTCCCTCTTGTCGCCGGAAGCTCGCCAGTTCGCCTTCTACCCTGGGGGCCACGCCGAGGGTTTCCCCGACACGTTCAAGAGCCTCTACCATTCGATCTACCGTTATCTTGACGCGGGTAATTTTGATGCGACACCCAATTTCCCCACCTTTGAAGATGGGCATGAGGAGTTGCGCGTAGGCGAGGCGGTCTGGCAGAGCGCTCACGAGGACCGCTGGGTACGCATAAGTGAGATAGAGGCATAGCGGGCTAATCCACAACGAGGCGAAAGGAGCACCATGAAATTAGGATTGTTGACAGCGGCCTTCCCGGACGTGCCGTTGGACCAGGTAGCAAGCTGGGCGGCAGGGAACGGCTTTCAGATGCTGGAAGTCGCCTGCTGGCCGCCGAGCACGGCCACCCGCCGCTACGCCGGAGTTACGCATATAGACGTGACGGAGCTAACACCCTCCGGCGCGCAGGATGTCCTCTCCCTGATGGACCGGCACTCCTTGCAAATCTCCTCGCTTGCCTACTACCCCAATCCGCTTCACCCCGATCTCGATCAGAGGGCAACGGTAATAGAGCACCTGAAGAAGGTTATAGCCGCCGCTGAGATGTTGAACGTACCAATCGTGGGCACCTTTGTAGGGCGTGACCAGCACAAGACGGTGGAGGAGAACTTCGGGGAGTTCGAGAAGGTATGGCCGCCGCTTGTGAAGTTCGCCGCCGAGCATGGGGTGAAAATAGCAATCGAGAACTGCCCCATGATCTTTTCCAACGACGAGTGGCCCGGCGGCACCAACCTGGCGACTACCCCCAACATATGGCGTCGGATGTGGGAGATCATCCCTGACGCGAACTTCGGTCTCAACCTCGACCCTTCGCACCTGGTCTGGCAGATGATCGACTATGAGCGCGTGGTTTACGAGTTCGGCAGCCGCATCTTCCACGTGCACGCCAAGGACATGCGTATCGACCGGGAGCAACTTTACCAGCGGGGCGTGCTGTCGTTGGGCATGGGGTGGCAGATACCCCGCCTACCCGGCCTGGGCGAGGTGCGGTGGAACCGGTTCATCAGCGCCCTGTATGCGGTGGGCTACGATTACGTGGTCAGCATAGAGCACGAGGACCGCGCTTTCGAGGGGACTGAAGAATTGGTCAAGCGGGGCTTCCTGATTGCCAGGGATGCTCTAAAGCCTTACGTCTACTGATCGAGCACGCCCAGGTAGACTATCCATCGTTCGTCGCCAGGAGCTTCGAGAAAGTCCAGTTGTGTCTAGAAGCCCTCTCCTCGTCCCAGATTGAAGCTATCGTGAGAGGCCATCTGGTGCCCCTAAGCGCCTGACAGGGTACCGGCCGAAACGGCAACTTCGACCGGCTGCCGCTCACGGGTAATGGGCGAAGGAGCGGGACCGTGCCAGACGTGGCTTGGCCTATCCCTGGCGAGCACGGCGACTTCCACGTGAGCGCAACCCTCCAGGTTCAATGGCTCGGTGACGGTATCGAAGGCGATGCCGGGGGTGTTGTTGGAGGCGGAGAGATGGGCCAGCCAAACGGTGCGGGGGCGGCCTTCCCGTGCCAGCTCAGCCACTAGCCGGGCGGCGTCTGCGTTCGCCAGGTGGCCGTAACGTCCCGCCACGCGCTTCTTGAGCCTGTAAGGGTAGGAGCCGCGCCAGAGCCGTTCCAGGTCGTGGTTGGCCTCCAGCACCAGCAGGTCGGCTGCCTCTAACGCCTCCTTGATCGAAGCCGTCTCGCAGCCAAGGTCGGTACACAGCACAATGTTCTGTCCCTCGGCTTCGATCCAGAAGCCGCACGGTTCTGCCGCGTCGTGCGAGACCGCGAATGTGCGTACTGTGACGCCTCCCGCGCCGCTCGCACCCTCTATGTATACCTCCCGGCCTGGCGGCTGCACTACCTTCTCGCGGAGCACGCCGAACTGCGCGGACCCCGCCAGGAAGGTGCCCTCGCTCGCCACCACCGGCAGCCTGTAGCGCCTCGCCAGGATGCCCGCGCCGCGCAGGTGGTCGATATGCTCGTGGCTGACGAAAATGGCCGCCAACTGCCGCGCCGAGACCCCGCGCTGCTGAAGGTAAAACTCCAGCGTGCCCGCGTTCAGACCGGCATCGAATAGCAGCGCGATGCCCGCGGCTTCTACAAGAAAGGCGTTACCCGAACTGCCGCTAGCCAGCGCGCTGACCCTCACTCCCGTGCTCGTTTCCATGAGCTAACAATAGTACAAATGTTCGCTCCTGTCAAGTGGACAGCGGTCGAGTTGCAGCGCTGTGTCAGAGCGGGATGGCGGTATCCTGTTGGACCTTGTCATTCTGAGCGTAGCGAAGAATCAGGTGGGTAGGGATGCTGTTGAATTGCTGTGACCAAGCCCCTTCCTTGTCATTCTGAACGCAGTGAAGAATCTCGTCCCTCAGCACGTAAGTTACTCCTTTCTCATGCGACATCCTCTCATAGGAAAAGGGAAACATCCCGGTAGAGGACGAGATTCTTCGCTACGCTCAGAATGACAAAAAGGAGCTTTCGTCTCTGTATTGGACTTGGATACCACTTCGGTCGGGTTGTCAGTCCTCAAGCCCGTTCGGGAAGATAAGGGCTTTCACCGCTTCTCCGCTCTCCAGGGCGTGAAAGGCGGACCGCCACTCGCTGAGGGGTACGCGGTGGCTTACCATCTCCCGCAGTTCCACCTGGCCGCTCGCCTCCAGCCGTAGCACCCGCTCCCATGTATCCCACGTGTGGCTGAAGGTGCCCTGGAACGTCACAGCCTTGGCGATGAGCGGGTCGAGGCTCAGGTCGAGCGGCTTGGGCCCCCAGGCGATCTTGGTGATCTGCCCCTCCCGCCTCACCAGCTCCATAGAAAGCTTCACCGTGGCCGACGGTCCGGCGGCGTCCACTACCATGTCGGCTCCCCTGCCCCGCGTCAGGTCCATTACCAGCGCGTGAATGTCGTCCCGGCTGAGGTCCACCACATGCGTGGCCCCCAGCGACATACCGAGTTCCAGCCGTTTGCCGTTCCTGGGCAGCCCCGCCAGCACTATCGTAGAAGCGCCACACAGCCTGGCTATCTGCGTGGACATCAGGCCGATGGGGCCGGGGCCGAGCACCACTACCGTGTCGCCGGGCCGTATGCGACTCTTGACCACCAGCGCCTGGTACGCCACGCAAAGCGGCTCGGTCAGGGCGGCCTCGGCAAGGTCTACGTTCACCGGGACGTGGTGGAGCGCGCCCTGCCTCACCGCCACGTACGCTGCGTCTGCCCCGTGCGCCAGCACCCCGAAGCCGCGACGGTTGGGACACTGGTTGTACGAGCCGGTGCGGCACTCGTGGCACTGCCCGCAGATGTAGGCCGCCGTCTCGCTCACCACGCGATCGCCAGGCTTGAAGTCGCGCACGCTCTCCCCCACCTCCGCCACCGTGCCGGAGAATTCGTGCCCAAGGATGACCGGCGGGTTGACGGGGAAGGAGATCAGGTGGTGGTACATCTCCAGGTCGCTGCCGCATATGCCCACCGCTCGCACCTTGAGCAGCACCTGGTCGGGCGCTATCTCGGGGTGGGGCATGTCGCGTAACTCCACGCAGCCGGGCAGGTTGTCGTATTTGACGAGTGCTTGCATGTGGGACTGTCACCTCTGTTGTGCCTGGGAGGTCCATTATACATCTCTACCTCATATCCACTCCATGCTCATTGCCAGGGCCGCACCTGGATAGGAGACGCGCACCAAAGCTACCCCCTGTCATCCTGAGTACCTAGCTAACGAAGGAATGTCAGCTAATAGAGCTACATATGGTGCCAGGCGACGCCCCACGATTGAAATCGGGGGCTACACTCTGCGAAGTCCCTGCGGGACTGCCTTTATGCAGGAGGGTCGCTTCCGAGAGAGTAGGAGGGTAGAGGAGTCCCCTTGTGGGACTTTGCAGAGTGTAGCCCCCGATTTCAATCGCCTGGCACCACTGGCACCACTGGCACCACTGGCACCACTGGCACCACTGGCACCACTGGCACCTTATATGGCTTCTCACACGCATGTAGCCCTATTGGCTGACATTCCTTCATTAGCATGGTACTGAGCGCAGCGAAGGATCTCAGGTGCGGGCTTTGCTACTATGCTGAACGTTCAGCACCATCCTCCACACGTCCGTCAGCATCCCTACTCACCTTCTTGAGATCCTTCGCTGCGCTCAGGATGACAGGGGGGAGCTTTGGTGCCGACGTTCGGCCATGCTATTTATGCAGTAGCTTTTGGTCTTAGTAGGCTAGCCTGGTGCCGCAACGCCCGCAAAAGGCCGAACCCCAGTCATTTGCCTGCCCACAGTTGCCGCAATATATGATCCGGGGTGGCGCAGATGGTGGGGGGATGGCGGGGGGTGGCGGTGTTGGTGCCTCAGCCTGCACAAACATCTGGCCGCACCAGGGGCAGAAGAGCGCGTTGGCCGGGCTGAGGTTGCCGCAGCGGGTGCACCGTAGGTCACCCTGTGCCTGGGGCGCAAGCTGAGGCATCACCTGTGGAACGACCGGCTGGGCAGCCTGTGGTGTCACCTGGGGCGGTGGTGCGGGTGCCTGAGCAGGAAGGGAAGCCTGGACGGGCATCTGCGCGACTTCGGCAGGGGGTAGAGGTTGCGTAGCAGGCAAGACCACCGTGGCAGCTATCCTGGATTGGGGCTGGCCCTGCGTGGGTTCGGGGGGCGCTACCTTCCTTCTTAGGCGGCGGTTCTCCCCACCGGAGAGCGCGCAATCGGGGTCTATCAGGTCGCCGTGCCGGTCGAAGGCCTGGACGTGCAGGTGTATCTCGTAATGGTTGGGGCCGTATGGCCCGGTGCCGCCGGTCCTGCCAAGCACAGTAGTCGGCTCCACCTGCTGGCCTACCTGCGCCAATATCTGCGAAGCGTGCAGGAACTGGATGCGATTGCCATTACCGAGTGTCACCTGCACCGTGTTGAACGCTCCTCCCACGTAAGTAACCTCTCCGGTCACCCCCGCCTCGAAGGGCAGTTCCGTAGGGCGGCCGTGGTCGTCATTGCTGGTGAAATCTATCCCTGCGTAGTTGGGGGGCATGCCGGGGCGGGTGCCTGGGCAGTCCTGGCGGGTATTGATGTCGGGCAACCCGAAGAGCGAGGCATCGGCTTCGGGACACCTAACCTCGTCGTCATCCTGGTCGTCCTGGTCCTGGCCGCTGGAATCGGTGCCTGTGCCGGAACTACCGGCTCTGTCGCCCGCGCCCGCCACCGCCGCGAGGGCGCTTGCCACCGGCGCAACGCCTGATGCAAGTCCCGCAGCCAGGCCGGTGTCGAATACAGGGGCTGAGGCGGGTGCCGGTGCCGTTGTCGCGGGTGCGGTTGCTACTGATGCGGGTTGGGTTGGTGCTGGGTCAGACTGTGCCCCTGCCATTGGTGCCGAGTCCTCGGGCGTAGATGCCGATTCAGGTGTAGATGCGTCTGACGATATGCCAGGCGCACCGCCGGTCATTGCCGAACTTGACGACGAGGAAGGCCCTGCCGGTCCGGTTTCTCCCGCTACGGCTGGCTGGAAGGCTACCGGTTGTTCGACCGCTAAGGAAGCAGCTGCCGGGCCGGGTTGTGCTGCTTCAGCGTAGCCGGGAGTTGCCTGTTGGGCTACCGTCGCGCCAGGGTCGAATGCCGCTGGCTGAGCTACGGGTGGCATAGCCTGTGGCTGTACCGGGGTTGCTGCCTGGGGCTGTATTTGCGGTGCTGCCGAAGGTGGTACTTGTGGTTGTACTCCTATTGGTGCCGGTGATTGCACTTGCGGCTGCATCTGAGGTTGTACTTGTGTAGGTGCCTGCGGTTGTGCCGGCGTGGGCATCTGTGCGACTGTAGTGGCTACACCTCCCCCCTCAAACGTGGCTGGGGGGGTGGCTGTGGTACCAGCAGCGACAGGTGGCACACCTTCCTCAGCTATGCCTGTACCCTCGCCTGGATTGAGCAGCAATCCTCCCACGAACACTGCCGCCGCTCCCGCACCGACCGCCGCAGCCGCGGCCGCCCCGAGCGTGGACCAGCAGTCAAACAGCGAGCTACAGTTGTCCAGGAGCACCACCAACGTCGCAAACATAGGTTGGATTTCAAGGCCGGACAGGAGCATGTTACTACCTCGTGGGTTGGGTTTGAGGAGCGGAGCTGGGAACCACCGGCAGCGGCGGGAACAGCACGTAGAAGACCAGTAACGTCAGCAGCGAACCTATCATCACAGGGCGCAGGCCGAATGCCCCGTTCCACATTGGCGTTATCACTACCGTGGCGAGCAAGTAGCCCAGGAAGGGGGCAATCGCCAGGCGTATCAGGCTAGGGATGCGTCGTATCGTCAGCGACCACTGCGAGGGCAGCGGGATGATGGGTATGATGCGGGTGCGCCACAGCCCCAGCACGGCCACCACGACCGCCACGATGATCGCGTCCACCCACGCCTCGTAGGTGCCCGCCAGCAGCATGGCGATTACGACTGAGGGGATAATGATGCGCACGATGCCGGGCACCTTGTCCAGTATGCCTTGCCCTTCACCCGTGAATCGCTGCCGCTGCAACGTCGTAGCGACGGCCGCTCGTGGGGCGGTACGGGCCACTTTGCGTTCCAGCAGCACTCTACCCGCGGCGGCAATCGCGCCCACCACCACCAGGGAGATCCACTGCGTCTGCACCGGGTTAATAGCCTCGAACGTAGGCACTCCACCTACCCACGTAAAGAGCGGCCGCAGGAGCACCACCACCGATTGCGCCCACAGGAACACCAGCACCCCGGCGATGGCCCCGTGCAAAGCGGCGAGCGCGAAGGTGCGGCTGTCAGGGTCGGTTATCGTGTGCAGCTTGATGCTTGGGGCGAGGTTCCGCACCAGCAGTGGGAGGGTGACGGCGGGTATCGAGAGCAGCAGGTAGCTAACTATCTTGCCGCCAATCACGCCCGCCATGACAAGCGCGGCATACCCAGGGCCTAGGTCCGTCGCGTACGTGGAGGTGTACATGCCGGCCCGGTCCCCCACAAGCAGGTCTTCAATGATGTACCCGGCCAGGAGCGCCACGCCCATCGTACCGCTCATCAGCGCGGCGGCTATCACTATCATCATGAAAAAGAGCGACTCGGAGAAAACGACGGGTATAGGAAAGATGATACGGCAAAGCAGGCCGACCGCAAATGCCGCGACGGGCGCGTAAGCTCCCACTCCCCGCCAGGCCGCAGTCCACGCCCCGTCTGCTACGGCGTTGGCTATATGCGGGAACCAGTCATCGAGCCAGGCGGGTGCCCTCAGGTAGAAAACCTGCTCCAACCGTTCGTCGGGCGGCTGTTGCGCGGTGGGTTGCGCCACTGGCTGAGGCGGATATGGAGGCTGCGGTTGTGGCTGATACTCCGGCTGATACTCCGGCTGGTACTGCGGTTGAGGTGGCGGGTACGGTGGCACCTGTGGCTGCATTGGAGGCGGCGTACCCGGCCCTGTTCCCCAGTTCGGATCAGTTCCCATGTTCTGCTCCCCTTAACTTAGGTCCTATGCCTGACAAACGGGTCAAGCCCACCTGGCAGGCTTTGCCGAGCACTAGGCCGTAGACGATGTGCGAAAGCGCCGAAATCTGCGCGAATTCCGAATAGAGGCGGATGTTCAGCCAGCCGGGGTAAAGGGTTAGCTGGAACATCTCCAGGAACAAGCCCCAGGCCACCCCCGCGACTATCCCCCGCCGCCTGAACAAGAAGCAGTACGCCACTCCGAACGACACCCCGTTCAGCAGGTGAAACGCCGTCCCGGCCCCGTAAATCGCAACGCCCGACGCCGACTCCCCTACCAGCAGCGTCCCGAAAATGCGTACGGCCTCGAACGGGTTGTAAGGCGAGGGGTCTAGCTGCGACAGGGCGAACTTGGCCGCATCATAACTCACCGTGGCTATCAGCCCCGAAGCCGCCCCCACCTTCAATAATCGTGCTAGCATGGCGCGTTGCGAGATTGTCGCCTTGCGCCACAGGGTCGCGGCGCTGAAAACAAGCACCAGTACGGCCGTGCCGAGGGCCAGCGGCAGGGACACCCGCCAGATGATGTGCGTCAGCAGGGCGGCCCCGGAGAAGAGCCCCAGCACCCCCACCAGCCTGCCGCCCATGCCGCTCAGTCTATAGCGTCTCACCAGGCGCGCCATCATCCAAGGCTCCATTCACCTCAGCTTTCGCTAGAAGCCATCCCATACATAAGCAGTCCCGCATATTGGCACCAAAGCCCCGACTTTGTCATTTCGAACGCAGTGAGAAATCTCGTCCTAAACCGGGATGTTACCCCTTTCTTACGGTGCTATGATGCTGAGAGAAAGGTGGTATTTGGGTGCTAAGGGACGAGATTTCTCACTGCGTTCGAAATGACAAGGACCACCTCATGTGCTCATCTCCTCATTCGCATTTGTGAGATGGCTTCTAGTCAGAGGGAACGCGCTCGGTCTCGTGCCTCCGAGTGCCGCACGTAATCTTCCAGGTGAGGTTAGACTCGTCCCAGTCCACGCTCGCTACTACATCGGCATCGTCGGCCACTCTCACGTAGCACGAGTTACCGCCGAGGCTGGCAGCCTTTATCTTGTCATCGAAGTCCTTTACCTTCTTCGTGGCGTCCTTGTAGTCCGCCTCGCTGAACGTGGGCACCCGCAATACCGCCTGGTAGTACTTCTTCATCTCCTCTAGTTGCTTAATGTACTCCTCGTTGGGCATAACAAGGATCACTACGAGGCCGCTATCGACCGTCAATTCACTGCCCGACTGACTGGGAGCCAACGTAAAGGAGGTGGAGCCGCTACGGTCGGGCAGGTACATCGTCACGCGCGCCGTCTGGTCCGTGGAGAGGTTCTCGACGTTGATGCTGGAACACCCGACAAGCACCAGCCCCAGCACCATGAGAAGAAGCGCCCTGGTGCCCAATCTCAGGCGATTAGAACGTTTGATAAGCATGTGGCTACCTCCTCTCCTATTTCTTGCACAGCGAAGACGTCGCCATGTTCAGGTCTGCCGCCGTGCTGGGCGGGTACTTCTCGTTGGTTACCACCACGCCCTCGTTCACCGCTACGAACTGGTAAACGTCGCCACTCCCGATTTGTAGAGAGCAGTCGCCACTTGCTTCGCCCACCGTGGCGCTGAAGGTGATGCGATATCGTCCGGGGCTGATGGACGTAAAGCTGTCGCTGTCGGTGGGCTTGAGCGCCAGGTCGGTGTCCAGCAGCCCCGATTCGGATTCGGTGCTCAGCGAAGCTATGGACACGCTCAAATCGCCGTCGGTGAGGTTCAGGACGGCAGCTTCCCCGCTGCCCATGCCGAGCGTGTTGCGGATACCGCGCGCGGTGATGGTGCCGTTTTGCAGCATGAACCAACCGGCGCCTATAAGGACGGCAAATGCCACGATGATTATCAGGAACCAAGTAAAGCAACACCCGCAGGGGCTGCGGCCCTGTTTCACAGGTGCCTGGTTTACCGGGTACTGGTATTGTTGGGGAGGGTAGCCCGGACCCGGCGGGTACTGTCCGGGTGGGTACTGGTTAGGTGGGTGCTGAGGAGGGGGATATTGCTGCGGAGGATACTGCGGTTGGGCTGCGGGGTAAGGGCCTGTCTGTGGCGGCCCAGACGGCGGAGGGGCACTCGGTTGCGGAGCAGTGGGGAGCACCAGCCGCGTCCCACACCGGGTGCAGAAGTTTACCCCCGGCTGGTTCGCGAACCCACAGTTGCTACAAACAACCATATCGCACCTCCACTCTGTGGCTACGCATAAGCGTCCGGCATATTACCGGGTTTACTACGGCAATCATAGCGCATGTAAAAGCCCATTGCCCGGTAGCGACGGGGCCAAACGCCCCGGAGGTTCGAACGCGAAGCCTCAACGGCTACACACCCGCACAGACCTATACGCTACAAGGATGCTCTACGTTTCGCGACGACTTATCCAAAGCAAAAGCAGCCCGGCTATAACAGTGGGATACAACGAGTGGCTGTGCTGGCTATTATAATTGGCAACCGCCGTCAATGCAATGGGGCGCTTGCCTCTTTTGGTCGCGTGCAATATGCTCATGGCAAGCCATGTCACACGCCGGTACCCCCAAGCGGCCAAACATTCTCTGGAGAAATGACAGGGTCAGACTGTTTCGCTAATTTTCGTCACTGCTGTGTCTGGGCTGGCTTCTAACCAGATGCCATTTGCCGCACTATGGCCTCCGCGAACCTTTGCGCCGCCTGGGGGTGCTCGCTCAGGAACAGGTATGGCTCGATAAGCTCTAGCTCCATCAGCATTAGCTCTCCATCAACCTCAACGCCATCCACCCTGGCATAGCTCCACGGCTTGCTTGCGAGGGATAGCACTTCGCTTGCCCGCGCCACAAGCTCAGCCGGGGGTGTTTCCCGCCTGGAAGACCCGCCGTACCGTTCCTGCACCCGGAAATCGCCATTCCGAGGGCGCTTTAGCACGGCGTGGCTGTATTCCCCTCCGAAGAACACCAGCGACCATTCCCCCTTCTCTGCCACTTCCTTGATGAAGGGCTGCACTAGCAGGTCCGCGGCGGCCAGCATCTGTTGGAGTTCGGTGTTGCTATTCGGGGCGTCCGCGAGTGTGGTGCGCCACGTCTTGAAGGCGGTGGCCGAAATGCTCGGCTTTATCACGGCCTCGTCCCAGGCATGACGCTCAAGTATGGCACGAAGGTCCGCAGGCTCTCCCTTGCGCAGCCATACCGTCGGCACGACCTTCACCCCGTTGCGTTCGAGGTCTTGCAGGTAAGCCTTGTCCATGTTCCACAGCACCGTTTCGGCCGGGTTCAACATAGGGACTTGCGCCGCCGCAAGCCTCTGCACCCACTCAGCGAACTCACTCGGCCGCAGGTGGTAGTCCCAGCACGACCTGAGCACCACGCAATCGAAACTTTCCCAGGCCACGTCTTCCGCGTCCCACACTACCGCTTCGGCCCGTACGCCATGCTGGTCCAGATAGTCCAGCAAGAGCCTGTCATCGTCGCAAAGTTGCGGCAGGTCTCTATACGTAGCAAGAGCAACCCTATGCACGTCATCCTCTTTACAATAGAAATTTGCCTGAGACTGCTTGACGCGCAGAGATTGGCACGTTACAGACACATTATCAAGTCAGGAGTGGACGGACGCAAGTATTATAGATTGGTAGGAGAATACGAGCGGCGAAATGTAATTGCTGCTGGAGATCTTACGATTACTTATCCACCAAGACCGGAGCCAGTTTATGCCCAACATCTTAGTTTCCGGGCTTATCAACCTGGAGACGACCGTTCAAGTCGATTCATTCCCCATCGAGTACAGCCCCGTGAGGTACCCCTTTTTCGGCGTCAACACGACCGTGTCGGGAGTGGGGTACAACCTTGCCAGGGCCCTCACCGCGCTGGGCAGCAACGTCACCTTGCTATCCCTCATTGGCAGCGATTTCCAGGGCAAAGCGGTCGAGGACGATCTTGTGAGCAACCGCATCAATAGCGACTTCGTGCTTCGGACTTTGAGCCAAACGCCCCAATCAGCCATCCTCTTCGACAGGCAGGGCAGGCGGCAGGTAAACACCGACCTGAAGGATATACAGGAGCAAACGTATCCCATCGAACGGTTCGAGGCCGCGCTAGAAAGCACCGGGCCGCACGACGTAGCGGTGCTCGCCAACATCAACTTCTCTCGCCCCTTTCTAACATTAGCCCAGCAGGCAGGTATGGCGATTGCCACCGACGTTCACGTAATCTCTAACCTGGACGACGAATACAACGCCGACTTCATGCGCCACGCTAGCATCCTGTTCATGAGCGATGCGGGGCTGCCCTGCGCTCCCGAAGAGTGGGCGCGGCGGGTGGTGCACAAGTACGGCACCGAGATAGTAGTGATTGGCCTGGGAGAGCATGGCGCGTTGCTGTCGGTCAAGAGCCTGGGTCTGCTTGAGCGCGTCCCGGCAGCCTACACAAGGGCGGTGGTCAGCACGGTCGGCGCGGGTGACGCCCTGTTCGCCGCTTTCGTGCATTTCTACGCGAAAACCGGTGACGCCTATAAAGCTTTGCGGAAAGCTATGTATTTCGCTTCTTACAAGATCGGCAGTGCCGGGGGCGCACAGGGCTTTCTCACCGAGTCGGAGCTTGATGGCTTGATGCAGAGGGACTGACGAACTGCATACATTGCCAAGGGTAGAGTACGGCAACAATGAAGCAGGTGGTATCGCGCGATACCACCTGCTTCATTTGCACTATGTTGCTGATCTGCCGAGCC
>DASVRN010000230.1:0-13213 GCA_036388595.1 Chloroflexia bacterium | reverse complement strand
ACTGGAGGTGATGGCACGTCGCTTTGAGGGCGCTAGCGGAATAGAGTGGATCGGTTTTGAGCCACAGCAGCATCAGCAACTTAAGGAGAAGCAAGCTACACTGTTTGATGAGATGGCCGCTGCACGTACTGAGCTAGCGATTTAGGAGCTCTTGATATGAATAGCTCTACTGATACCGAATTTCAGGTGATAGCGTCGATTTCCGAGTTGCTGAGAACTCAGTACATCCAGGAAGGTGCCGTGGATCCCTGGGAGGGTAGCCCTTTTGCTTGGATACGAACTCTGCGGTCACGACAGATAGGCAAAGTAGGAGAGCAATTAGTCGCTGGCTGGTGTGCAGCAAGAGGTCTTGACGTAGTAAACAGCCCCGATACTGAGGCGGATCGCATCATTGGGGGCCAGCGAGTAGAAATTAAACTGTCAACCCGCTGGGCCAGCGGTGTCTACAAGTTTCAGCAGATACGTGACCAGAATTATGAGTACGTTATCTGCTTAGGAATATCTCCGTTCGAAGCGCACTGCTGGGTAATTCATAAGGATTTACTCAGAGAGCATGTTATTGGACACACACCTCAACATCGGGGTAGTGCAGGAACTGACACATTCTGGATATCCATCGTGCCTGCTCATCCTCCTGAGTGGTTAGCCCCCACTGGAGGTACTTTGGCGCAGGCCTTTGAAGTTCTGAGGCGCATTAGTAGCTAGCCATACATCCATGAAAGTGTTGGCCCTCGACATAGGCAAGCGGCGCATAGGCGTGGCGGTCAGCGACGAGTTGGGACTGCTGGCCCGGCCCCTCCAGACGGTGCAAAGCGTGTCGCTCAACGTGGACGTAAAGCGCATCGCGGAGCTGGCACAGGAGCTTGGCGCGGAGATGGTCGTAGTAGGCGATCCCCTGCACATGAGCGGCGACCCCAGCACCATGTCCAACCGGGCGCGCAAGTTCGGTGAAACACTGCAAGCCGCCTCCGGCCTGCCCGTAGAGTACATCGACGAGCGCCTCACCAGCGTCGAGGCCGAGCGCATCCTGCTGGACCAGGGCGTGCACCCCAGGAAGGTGCGAGAGCAGATAGATGCCGTGGCCGCCTCGGTCATCCTCCAAAGCTACCTCAACAGCAAAAAGCCCCCGCGCAGCCCCGACGCGCACCGGGAAGACAGGTACTGGTAGGACGATGGACGATGGAACCGCCAAGACGCCAAGGACGCCAAGAACCACGCCAAGGTTAAGATTGAATATTCACCGCAGAGACGCAGAGGACGCAGAGGGTACGCAGAGATGGTGAAGGTTATTGAAGAAAGCGTGGGCTGGCACCCATGCGCGTTGCTGAAGACCAACCCCGACCTTGTCATCCTGAGCGTAGCGAAGGATCAGGTGGGTAAACGAGAGTCCTCAACGTTCAGTATAACGGTAGTAATAGGAACCATGTGCCTCAGTAGGAAGAGTCAAGAGCGGGCTACTGATCCTTCGCTACGCTCAGGGTGACAGGGTGGCACAGGGTACTAACCTTCCTCCTGGAGACGCTAAACCCTTACCCTTCTCCGCGTAATCTCTGCGTCCTCTGCGTCTCTGCGGTGCAACCGTTGTTCCTCCTGGCGTCCATGTCGTGATGCGGTTCCATCCCCGATAGTCTATCGTCTATCGTCCCTTACACGGCTCGCCGTACTGCGCCACCAGCGTCGAGGAGACTCGGCCCGCGAGGTCATGGTAGCCTACGGCCCAGGCATTGGTGGGGCTTATGGCGGCTATTGACTTGAGGTTGTTGGTGGTCGCGCCGTTGCCGGGGCTGGATACCTGGCTCCACTCGTTGCCGTCCCAGTGGGCCACAAGCGATTTGTTGGTCCTATCGGGCAGCCGGTAGACCCCCGCCACCCATACATCCGCCTCCGATGTGGCCGCGACGCTGTTGAGCACCGCATAACCGGAGTCTACTTGGGGCGCGCCCATCTGGTCCCACTCTGTGCCATCCCACCTCATCAACAGTGGGGTGACCGGCCCGCTGCCCTCGTACTGGTAGCCCACGGCCCATACCTCTGTGGGACCGGCTAGCGTCACGTCGTAGAGGTAATTCGCCACCTTTGCCGGTGCGGGCGCGTCAACCATGCGCCACTCGTTGCCGTCCCAGTGCATCGTTATGGGCAGGTACTGGTTGTTGTCGCCAATGCGGTAGCCTACCGCCCACACGTCGTCCCTCGAACGCATTACAACACTGGTAAGCGTGTTCAGGCGCTGCCCTATGCTGGGTGTGGCAACCGTGCGCCACACGCTGCCGTTCCAGTGCTGAGCCAGCGTGCGGGAGATGCCGCGCTCATCGGCATAGTAGCCGACAGCCCAGGCGTCCTCTTCCGAGAGCGCAGCCACGCCATTGAAAATACCCACCGTGGCGCTCACAGGCGCGGGCGCGACCATACGCCACTCGCTGCCATCCCAACGCTGGATCAGGGGCACCGTCTGCGTGTCCAACAGCGAATAAGCCCCCACTGCCCAAACGTAGTCGGATGATACCGCCGCCACGCTGTTGAGCTGGCTGCCACGCGATTCCACCGCCTGGCTGAACACGAGACGCCACTCCTTGCCGTCCCAGTGCTCCACCAGGGTCTCTACTGTTAGCCCGCTGTGGCTGGAGCCGACCGCCCATATATCATCAGGAGCTAGCACCGCGATGTCGGCCAACACGCTACCGCCGCGCTCCTCCTCGCCTTCTTCCCCGCCAGGCGCACCCTCCACCGCCTCCTGTCCCGGCACAACAGCCTCCCCCAGGTTGGGGCTGCCCACCACCCTCCACGCTAGCCCCGCCGCGCAATCGAGCGTGGGAGTGGGTCCGGCGAAGGTGCTACGCTGCGCGATGGAGGTCTGGGCCTGTTGCACTCGCGGGACGGACTGCCCCGCGCCCGGCCCCATTGCACCAAACCGCAGGGCCGCCCCAAGCCCGCCCACCAACAGCAATAGCGCCGCGATTGCGACGAGGGTCTTCCAGTTGCGCCGTGCGCCTGTAGGTGACTGCATCTAGGCTGCTTTCCATGCGAGAGGGGTCTGTACGATGTGGTATGTCTTATATGCTACCACAGGTCGCACGTAGGGGCTTTACAAGTCGGCGTTGCCCATCTGCGGGCGCTGGGCCGGGAAAAGCACTCTCGCCAGGCTCAAGCCGTCGCCGGTCAGTTGCATACCGTGGGCCTGCACCAACTCATCCGGCTCCGCGCTGCCAAGTACCAGCCGGGCAATGGCCTCGCCGCCCCGGATGCTGTGCTCGGCGTCTTCCGGCGGCAGTACCTCCACACGCGAGCGGTCTATAGAGAGCAACACCTGCTCCAAATGCGTGGCTACGAGCAGGTTGCCACGCCACCCCACGAGATGAGAGCACGCCAGCCTGCGGGATAGCTCGCCCGACAGCTTCTCGAACAGCGACCGCAGGTTGATGACCCGCACCATCCACCCTCCAGTCGGGCGGTAGGTCTCGTCGGCGGTGGAGTTGAGCGTGCGTATGGTGCGGGCTAGGTCGCTGTGGGGGTGCAGGCGGTTGAAGCGTACCTCCTCGCACTCTTCCCGCCGCGCTATCAGCCCCAGCACCCGCAGCCGCTCGCCGGGGTCGCCCGCCGAGTCGTAGTGCCAGACCGCGCGGCCATTGGAGACCACGTCGTACATGACGTAGCCACGCACCGTACCGTCACGACCCCAGGTGTAGCCGTACAGGTCGCCGGGTTCTTTGGTGCGCAGGAAGGTGGGGCGTACCACGGTGCCGGTCATGTTGACGTTCTCGGCGTTGTAGAGTTGGGCCAGCTCGGGGCGATGGCGAGGCGCGAACCTGTGCAGCCGAAAGTCGGGAGCCTCATGGGGCAGGTCGCGGGTGCGCACCGTCACATCGTGCTCGGGCCAGGCCGAAACGTAGCCGAAGCGGGTGTAGTAGTTGGCGATGGCGTTGCACACGATGCTGAGGTCGTAGCCGCTGGTGCGCATCGCGTCGAGTGAGGCGCGTATGGTGGAGGGCATAAGGCCGCGCTTGCGAAAATCGGGGTCGGTCACCACGAGGTTGACCCCCGCCACCGCCACGCGAGCCGTGCCCACCCTCATCGCCAGGTTGTACACCCCGAAATGCGCGACCACCCGCTCCTCGGCTATAGCCACGCGAGAGGTCTTCCAGTCGTAGTGGCTGCGGTTGATGCGGCCCTCGCGGGCGTGCCTCTTCAGGTCGTCGCGCCACTGCAACGCCACCAGGTCGAATATCTGCTCCGCGTGCTTCCTCTTGCCAGGGGCAATAATGCTGACGGTCTCGGCGGACAAAGGCACACTCCACACTGAATGGGCATAGGCCCAACGCTGAGCCTTCGAGCGCGTACACGCTGACAAACTGCTACCTTCCCATGCAAGGCAACGCTACATCATAACACAAAGCAGCGAACGCCTTGTCCCGCCTTAAAACAATGAAGCCGGCTCATCGCCGGCTCACTGTCGCAAAGAAAGGAAAAAGGATGTCGTTGTCTTCAGTTACCCTTGTGCTCTCTGCCATCATAGTAGCAAACGAAGGGGATTGAGGTCAATAGGTTTTCATTAGAATCTCATTAGAGTTCAATTAGAGTCTCATTAAGCGCCTCTCTCCACGCGGCAAACATACCCCAATGGCAGGACCATATTCCCCCCTGTCATCCTGAGCGTAGCGAAGGATCTCAAGAAGTTGGGGAGGGAGGCTGTCGAACGTGTGAAGCAAAGTGCTGGACATTCAGCGCAGCCGGTAAAAGTAGCATCTGAGATCCTTCGCTACGCTCAGGATGACAGAAGGGGCTTGGTCACCATAATTGTTATGTCTCCTATCTCCTGCTCTGGCAGCGAGGCGGAGCACGCCTGAAAGTCCATTCTCTGGTATAAAGATAGTATGCAACCACACACACAACCATTGGGTGCCTTACGCCTCGTCCCGCAGTACCACAACAGGGTATGGGGCGGAAAGTACCTCAAACCCGAGGCAGAAGAGCCGGTTGGCGAAGCCTGGATTATCTACGATGAAGACGAAGTCGCTTCAGGGCCGCACGAGGGCCGCACGCTGGCCGATATTGTCGAGGAATACGGCGAAGCGCTCCTGGGCAGGCGCGTGACCTCTCAGACCGGCTCACGCTTCCCCCTGCTGGTAAAGCTCCTCGATTGCGGCGACTGGCTCTCACTCCAGGTGCACCCCAACGACGAACAGGCAGTAGAGCTTGAGGGGCCGGGCCATTTCGGCAAGACCGAGGCCTGGCACGTACTGGAGGCAGAACATGATGCCAGGCTAATCTCCGGGGTGAAACCCGGCACGCCACCCGAGTCGCTGGCCGAGGCTATCAGGGAAGGTACTGTGATTGAGTTGGCGCACTACCTGGACGTGCGGAAGGGCGATACCATCCTCACGCACGCGGGCACGGTGCACGCTCTCGGCCCCGGCCTGCTCATCTACGAGGTGCAGCAGACCTCCGACATCACCTACCGCATGTACGACTGGGACAGGCCCCAGGCCGACGGCCGCAAGCTGCACATAGAGCCATCGGTGGCGGTATCCAACCCCGAAATGACCGGCGAAGTCTGCCGCATGCCCCAACCTCTACGCGACGGCGACCGGCATCGCCTGGTCTGCTGCGACTACTTCACCCTGGAACTGTTGAGCGCGGAAAGGGAAACGCTCGAACTGGACACCGGGGGCGAAACGTTCCACGCCCTCACCGTTATCGAAGGCGAGATGCAGGTGGAGGGCGACGGCTGGTGTGAGCAGCTTGGCAAGTACGACAGCGTGGTGGTGCCCGCCTCCGCAGGTGCCTACACCATAAAGCCGCTCGGTAAGTACCAGGCGCTCAAGTCGAGCGTGGAGCCGACCGATGACCTGGGGACCTAAGCACCTTATCCCACCGCATGGAGCAGAACAGTGGCCCAGGCAGCACAGCCAACCCACCCCAGGGTAGCATATACCCAGGACCTACCCCCCACAGCCGACCTCGTGATTGTCGGGGGTGGCATAGTGGGCGCTGCCACGGCGTTCTTCGCCTCACGAGCCGGTCTGCGCACGCTCGTACTGGAACGCAGGCCCGCCCTGTGCACCCTCACCACCCCCGTTGCCACGGGCGCGTTCAGGGCGCAGTTCGACAACCCTGAGGAGATAGCCCTCGTTAGCGAGAGTATCGCCCTGTTCACCAACTTCGCGGAAGCGACCGGCCTGGCAGGTTACGACCTCGATATTCGCCAGCAGGGATATCTCTGGCTCACGACTTCCCCCAGCGCGGTCGGCATACAGAAGGAGCTGGTGGCCCGGCAGCACGCGTGGGGCCTCACCGACGTGGAGTGGCTGGACGGCGACGAGGCCCGCAAGCGCTTCCCCTACCTGTCACCTGATGTGCTGGGTGCCCGCTTCCGCGCCGGTGACGGCTGGCTGGACGTGCGCCGCCTGACGCTCGGCTATGCCGCCGCTGCCTCGGGAGGTGCCGTCTTCGCGACCAACGCCGGGGTTGTAGGGTTCGCTATTGAGGATGGGAGGGTGCGAGCCGTCCAAACGTCCAGGGGGAGTGTGAGCACAGAACGCGTGGTAGTGGCAGCAGGCCCATTCTCGGGGGAAGTAGCCTCGATGGCGGGCCTTGAGCTACCCCTAAGCCTGGTGCGGCGGCAGAAGGTCGTCATGCCGGACGTACCCGAAGTGCCGGCATGGGCACCCATGACCATAGACGAGGAGACGGGCGCTCACTGGCGTCCTGCGCTACGTGGGGCCAACCTGCTACACACATCGCCCGGTGTGCCCCCCGGCCCGCCGCTGGAAGACGTGCCCACCAGCGTAGACTTCGTGTTCGGTCTGCTCGACCCGGCCAGCGAGCACTCGTTGGCCCGCATCAGTCCATTCTGGGCGGACGTGTGGGCCAGGCAGACCTCGCACTACTACTTGCAGGCCGGGCAATACAGCTACACACCCGACCACAAGCCGTTCCTCGGCCCTACTCCCATAGGCGGCCTCTACCTGAACTGCGGCTACAGCGGGCACGGCATCATGGCGAGTGGCGGCGGCAGCAGGCTCGTGGTGGACACCATCACCGGCAGCCTGCGCCCCGAAGACAACCCCTTCCGCCTTGATAGGCCCTTGGCAGATAGGCACATGGACATTCTATAGGTACAAGTGGTCATGGCTGTGCCCCTACTCGGAGGCACAGGACCAAAGCACCCCCTGTCATCCTGAGCGCAGCGAAGGATCTCAAGAAGGTGAGTAGGGATGCTGTTGGACAAGGGGAACATGGTACTGTTGGTCCAGCACAAGGGTAAAGCCAGCATCTGAGATCCTTCGCTGCGCTCAGGATGACAGGGGGAGTAGGGTCGCCTCGACTGATACAGAGTGACAGCATGGGATAATCTTGCGTAACCATCGCATCTTGCCCGGCGTAGAATAAGAGTCATTACATAGTAAGACACATAAAGGATATCACCAAAGCATGCTACCAAACGACCCGAACGACAATCGCAGCATCACAGACGCAAACGCTACGCCACACACCCCTGAAAGCGCCTCCATCTACACGCCCACCTACAGCCCCAACGGCCACACGCACAACGGCAGAGTGCCCGCAATTCAGGCGGAGGGCTTGCAGAAGTCATACGGGCAGCACTGGGCTGTGAAGAACGCCAACCTGCTGGTGTGGCCGGGTGAAATCGTCGGCTTCCTGGGACCCAACGGCGCGGGCAAGACCACCACTATAAAGATGCTTACCGGTTTGGTGAAGCCCACGGCGGGCCGGGCCGCCATCTCCGGCTATGATATACAGGCCCAGCCGGTGCGGGCCAAGGCCACCTTCGGCTACGTGCCCGACACCCCCAACCTCTACGGCAAACTCTCGGGCTGGGAGTTCCTGCGCTTCATCGCCCGCCTCTACCGGGTGCCCACCGAGCAGGCCGAGCGCCGCGCCAACGAGTTGCTGCGCCTGTTCGACCTATACGAAGCCGCCTCCGACCTGACCGAGGGCTACAGCCACGGCATGCAGCAGAAGCTAGCTCTCGCGGGCGCGCTGGTGCACGACCCCCAGGTGCTCTTCCTCGACGAGCCGACCGTGGGCCTCGACCCCCGCTCCGCACGCCTCATCAAAGACCTGTTACAGCAGTTGCGCGACCGGGGCACAGCCGTCTTCTTCTCTACCCACATCCTGGAAATCGCCGAGCGCATGTGCGACCGCGTTATGATCATCAACCACGGAGAGATAATCGCCTCCGGCACGATGGACGAACTGAGGGACCGGGGCGGTACCGGCTCTCTCGAAGACATCTTCCTACAGCTCACCGGCGGGGCCGAGTACGCAGCGATTGCCGAGGTCTTGAGGTGATTTCGAATTTGGAAGTTCGAAATTCGAATTTTAGGGCGGTACTCTCCGATACGTGGTTGCTGCTCGCGCTTCGGTGGCAGATTTCATGGAATAGCTTCCGGGCGCGCAAGACCACAACGCAGGTCTTCTCCGTGGTGGGCAGCCTGGTGCTGTTCATCTTTTTCGCGGCGGTATCGGCCGGGGCGGGGTTACTGGCGGGAGCCGTGCTGCGACGGTTTCCCGATGCAGAGTTGGAGCCGGTCATACCTGCCTTGATACTGACGGGTGTGGTGCTATTCCTCCTCATAAGTAGCTTCGGCACGGCCCTCGGCTCGCTCTTCCTGTCCAGCGACCTCGATCTGCTGATGACCGCCCCGGTGGACCGCAAGGCAGTGTTCGTCAGCAAAATCCTCAACGGCATGGTCTGGAACTACATGCTGGTGTTCGCTCTCGCCCTACCGGCGCTCCTCATGTACGGTATCGGCCTGGGCTACGGCCCGCTCTACTACATACTGGCCCTCATTACGCTCCTGGGCACGCCCCTGCTGCCCGCCGCGCTTGGTTCGATACTGGTACTCCTGGTGGCGCGGTTCGCCCCCGCCCGCCGCGTGCGCGAAGTGCTGGGCCTCATGGGCGCGCTGTTCGGCATCACCTGTGGCGTGCTCGGACAGACCTCCCGCTTCTGGTTCAGGGGGTTCACCGACACAAACGGCGACGCCGAGGTCTTCCTCGAGGGCTTGCGCGGGACAATCGCCTGGCCTTTCCCGCCGTTCATGGCCGGGCGGGGGCTTGAGGCGGCGGGACGTGGCGACCTCATGGGCGCGCTCGCCAACCTGTCGGTGTTCCTGCTGCTCACCTTCGGGGTGTTCGCCCTGTGCGTATTCGCCGCCGACTTCATGTATGCCACCGGCTGGGTGCGCATGCAGAGCAGCGGCAGCGCCAAGAGGAGCAAGCAGCGGGCAGAGAAAGCGGCCAGGGAGCGCGGCTGGCTCTCCCGCGTATCGGCGGACATGGCTATCGCCATCAAGGACTGGAAGGTAGTGCCCCGCGACCTGCGCAACTTCGCCCAGATGCTCGCCCCCCTGATCTTCTGGCCTATCTTCTACCTGAACGTCACGGCTGGGGGCGGCAGGCGCGGGCGGGGAGGCATACCGGGCGGCGACTTCTTCAGCAACCTGGACGGTGTGTTCGTCGCGGCGGGGGTGCTCAGCTCAACCGTAATGCTGGTGAGCAGTATAGCCTTCACCAGCATCAGCCGCGAGGGCAAGTCGTGGTGGCTGCTGAAGATAGCGCCCATCACAGCCTTCGAGCTACTGAGGGGTAAGTTCCTGTCCGCGGCGGTGCCCTACGTGGTGCTGAGCACGCTACTTTTGGCGGGGGCGGCTATCTGGCGGCAGTTGGACCCCTTGTGGACCCTCTACGGCTGGGCCGGCGTGGAAGTGCTGGGCCTGGGGATGATCGTGGTGGCGGTGGCGCTATCCGTCCCGTGGGCCAAGCTAGACTGGGACGACCCCCGCAAGATGACCTCCGGCTGGGGCAGCTTCATAGCCTTCGCCGTCTGGCTGGGGATGGGCATCCTGGGCGGCCTCTTCCTGGCCCTCCCCGTCTTCTTCGAGGCCCTGGACCCCCTGCTCACGCCCGTACTTGCCATACTGGGCCTGCTCTTCGCCACCGGCATAAGCGCGGGAGTAGCCTACCTCGCCTACAGGTACGGCGCAAGCAAGCTACCGGAAGTAGGGTAATGGACGATGGACGATGGACGATGGACGATGGACGATGGACGAGTGCTGAGGACTGAGTAGTGGGTACAGGGCAGCACACAACTAAACAATCCTTAACCTTGGCGTGGTCCTTGGCGTCTCCGCGTCTTGGCGTTTTCGTCTCCTACGTCCATCGTCCAACTAATGTTACCCGTTGCTGCGGACTTCCTGCTCGGACTTGTGGCTTTCGCGGTCCACCGCAGATCCGTCGATCCACATCTCATCGTCCTCGTCCAGCCAGGTCTCGTTCATCCCGTAACGGTGGGCCTGATGGCCGTAGCCGGGCAGAATGCGATAGTGGCCGGTCTCCTCATCGCGCAGCAATCCCTCCTGCGGGTGCTGGTCTTTAAGGGCATCTAGAGTCATCGCTTTCCTCCTAATCTACGTTTCCGTGCTGAATGCCATTTTCCATGCCAACCCTGCACAGTGAGCAAAATGACAAAAACAAAAAAGGGCGCCCTCAAACACAGGAGAGCAACCCATCGCTCGGTTCAGCCCGACATTGGACTTTATTTGCCCTAGTATTGCACAACCGGCCCGTTGTGTCAATGCGACTGGGGCTGAAACGTGAAACGTGAAACGTGATGCGGCTTAGTGCTTCATTGTGCTTCCAGGCGATGAGTAATGAATCCGGTCGCCAAACACCCCTTTGTCATTCCGAACGCAGTGAGGAATCAGGTGGGTAGGGAAGAAGGGGAATTGGAGTATAGCAGGGGCCTTGCCGCCGTGGTTTTGTGATTGCGACACTGTTAGGAAGGCCACCTGATTCCTCACTGCGTTCGGAATGACAAAGTTCTCGTTGGTCCTAACATTGCGGCACTCTTCGTACAGTGAGTACCCCTCAGCCTTCATTTGAGCACCTGAGTGCTGGACAACGTACAGGGAGGGGTGTAGAATCCCTAATGACAGCTATTTGATGCACCCTTTCCCGTATCGCGGCGTATAACTTATAGACCGTATATTTAGCGAAGGATAGGCATGTGTTCCTTTGCGTGTATAGGAGAGCATTTATGAAGAACAACCTCAAGCTGCTATTGCCCGCCTCGTTGCTGGTGCTGGGGTCCGTCCTCAGCGGCTGCTCGGCGGGCCAGCAGGTGACGGCAGCCGAAGTGATACAGAAGATGCGCGAGACGATGAAGACCACTCAGACCGCGCAGAGCACAGTAGACCTCAACGCCACCATCAACAAGCAGGGCATCGAGACGCTGCTCGCCGGCTTCATGCCCGGCAACCCCGCGCAACCCGCTCCGGTGGGTGGCCCGCAGGACATAGTATCCAAGCTGCCCGACACCGCTTCCGCACAAATCAAGACCTGGAAGCAAGCCGCGGACGGCAACACGCCCGCCAAGGCCAGGGTCGATATAGTAAGTTCCTCGCTGCCGGGAGTAGGCGGCATGACCTTCGTGTTCGACGGCGAGAAAGCCTACGCGCTCGACCCCAACCGCAAGGTGCTCTACACCGGCACGCCCGAAAAGCTGATGGAGAAGCTCCCCGCCGAGGCCAGGGCAGCCCTGCAAGGCGCGGATATCGAGCAGGAACTGGATAAGTTGCTCGACGCCGCTGAGATAAAGCTGGTGGGTACAGAGCAGGTGGCAGGCCTGGAAGCGTACAAGCTGGACATCACCCCCAAGCCCGACGCCGCCGAGAAGCTGGGTATTCCCAAGGCGATGCAGATGCAGGTCGGCACGCTCATCAAGGACGCGCACGCAACGTTGTGGGTGGACAAGGACCGCTGGATACCCCTCAAGCTCGACACTCAGCACCCCAACATAGGCACTCTCACCGTCACCGCCAACACCATCGACTTGAACCAGCCAATTGACCCCGCTACCTTCGTGCTACAAGTAGGCAGTGACGTAAAGGTCGTGGACCTGGACCAGATGGCACAAAGCATGACACCGCAATCACTCACCCTGTCCGAAGCCGGCGACGCCGCCTCGAAGGAGGGCTGGAAGTTGCTTGAGGCCACCTATCCCGCCGATGCCACTGTTGTGGAAGTTACGGGGAGGGGCAACGGCCTGATGAAGCAAGGCACGGGACACAGCCTGGTAACCATCAGCTACTCGTCGCCCAAGGTAGACTTCACCGTATCCCAGGCCAAGGTCGATATGGAGCCGCAGCTAGGAGACAGCTTCAGCGGCCTCAACAACCGCGACAATAGCACGGGCGCTATGAAGACGGTCAAAGTGCGAGGCGTAGACGCGGTAGCCTTCTCTCCCGAAGGCAGCAACTGGACCTCCCTAATCTGGCAGGAAAGCAACAACGGCCCCTTCGTAGCCATCCGCGGCAACCTCACGGTAGACGAAGCTGTAAAGATAGCGGAAGGGCTTAAGTAATTACGAATTACGAATTACGAATTACGGGTTTTGTTCTCGTAATTCGTAATTCGTAATTCGTAATTACAATGCCATGGCATTGATTCGCCTTGTGGGCCTCAGCCGTAAGTACCGGATGGGGCCTAACTTTGTGGGTGCGGTGGATGGGGTGGACCTGGAGATCGAGGAGGGGGAGGCGGTGGCTCTGGTCGGGCCGTCGGGGTCGGGCAAATCGACTTTGCTCAACCTGATTGGCGGGCTGGACAGGCCGACTTCGGGGGAGATCTGGGTCGATGGGGAGAACATCGCCCGCGCCTCGGCCAAGCGGTTGGTGGTGCACCGGCGCACGCGTATCGGCTTCATCTTCCAGAGCTTCAACCTGCTGGCGCACCGCACGGCCCTCGAAAACGTGGAAGTGCCCCTGATGCTGGCCGGGTTGCCCCGCAAGGAGAGGCAGGCCCGCGCCCGCGAATTGCTCACCCGCATGGGCCTGGGGGCGCGCACGGACCACCGTCCCTCGCAGCTATCGGGTGGGGAGCAGCAACGTGTGGCTATCGCCCGCGCCCTCGCCAATCGCCCCTCCATCCTCCTGGCCGACGAGCCTACGGGCAATCTCGACAGCGCTACCGGGGCCGAGGTGATGTCGCTGCTGCGCGAGCTAAAGTCGGGCGGCCTCACCATCGTGCTCGTCACCCACGATATGACCGTCGCATCTTACATGGACCGCATAGTGCGCCTGCGCGACGGCAAAATAGTGTCTATCGAGAGCACCGCAGAGGTTGGGGCACCGGGCTAGGAGCCACATCAGCACGACAGATCGTACGCTTTTTAAAGAAGTGTCGCGGGAGC
>DASVRN010000229.1:0-2404 GCA_036388595.1 Chloroflexia bacterium | reverse complement strand
CGCGGGCGACCTCCTTTCGGTTTGGGTGGCTCCGCTGGTAGCAGTGGCTCTACAATCTCCCAGAGTTCATCTGGTACAAGTGGCTTGCTCATAGTGCCTACTTCTACCGCAAGTCACGGGCCAGGTTTTGAAAGGCGTACTAAATATTGACACCTACTGCCGCCGGGTTTATCTTTGACCTGGCAGCACTCAGCCGCACTCGCCCCTCCGGCCGTATCGCTGCCGGTGTTTTGTCGCTTGTGTAGCGTGTTGTTTCGAGGAGTGAGGTAAGGAGCAAGAACCTATGAAAGCTTTCGTCTCCGGTCTAATCGCAGTTATCCTGGCGGGAGTTGCCGCGCTCTTTCTCTTCACGCTGCCACGCGCCGCGTCTGTCGAGGCAGCGCCCGGTGCGGCGCAGGCTTACCAGGACGCCGGGAAGCGCGACACCGTACAGGGGGCGGCCACGGCCGAGCCTACGTGTGCGCCTTCCTGGGTAGTGGTTGCCAGCCCCAATGCCGTCAATAATAGCCAGCAGTACGCTTACGCTATAAACCAGCTAATGGGTGTGAGTGTTGTGTCGGAGGACGACGTTTGGGCGGTCGGCTACTACAACGACCCTACCGCTTCCCAGTCCGATGCCCCTTCCAAGCACGTAGCCAGGGTCTCGCCTCACGACACAAGCCAGACGCCGGAAGGCTCGCAAGGTACGCTGCACACGCTGATAGAGCATTACGACGGCACCGGCTGGACGATAGTCCCCAGCCCGAACAACGGCACGGACGACAACGCGCTTGCCTCGGTGGTCGCTCTCGCCTCGGACGATGTGTGGGCCGCCGGGTACTACATCAACGAGTTCGGTATAGCGCAGACGCTGGTACAGCACTGGGACGGCGAGGTGTGGAGCCTGGTGGACAGCCCCAACGTCGGGCCATTGCTGGACAACCGGCTGACCGCGATAGACGCATATGCCCCGGACGACGTGTGGGCCGTTGGGTACTACTACAACGAAATGGCGGTAGCCCAAACGCTGACCATGCACTGGGACGGCACGGAGTGGAGCATAGTCGCCAGCCCGAACGTTGGAGAGCGAGACAACTTCCTCTACGCACTCACGGTGGTCGGCCCCAACGATGCCTGGGCGGTTGGTTCCTATGGGATTATGGGCGGCTACCAGTACGTATTCAAATCACTCGCGCTGCACTGGAACGGCGCGACCTGGGCCGTGGTGGACACCCCAAGCGTCGGCTCGTTCACCAACATTCTCTACGGCGTGGACGCGTCCGCCCCGGATGATGTATGGGCCGTCGGCTTCTTCGCTGGCAGCACCGGGTCGCGTGCGCTGACGATGCACTGGGACGGCACCGAGTGGACCGCGATGCCCAGCCCTAACGAAAGCCCCGCGTACGACACGCTCTACGCGGTGAAGGTAATAGGCCCGAACGACGCGTGGGCGGTGGGGCAATCGGGGGGCTCCAACATCCCGCCGCAGCCGCTGACCCTGCACTGGGACGGTACGCAATGGAGCAAGGTGCCCGGCCCGAACCTGAACCAGAGCCAATCCGGCTACGTAGGCTACACGGCGCTACTCGCGGTTGACGCCTTTGCGAGCGACGACGTATGGACCGTGGGTTACTACGAGGGAGGCCCCTCCTACTACAACAGGCGCACCCTCACGGAGCACTACTCCACCGATTGCGTGAACTTGGACTGCCCCACGAGCTTCACCGACGTGCAGCCCGGCAGCCCCTTCTACCCCTACGTGCAGTGTCTCTCCTGCCAGGGTATCATCTCCGGTTACCCGTGCGAGGACCCCGCGGACCCCTGCTACGCTACACCCGGGCCTAGCGGTACGCCCTTGCCTTCGGGCACGCCCGGCACCAGCGGGTATTACCGCCCCGCCAGCCCGGTAACGAGGGGGCAGCTTGCGAAGATCATCTCTAACGCCGCTGCCTTCGATGATACGTCGAGCAACCAGATGTTCGAGGACGTGTACCCCGGTAGCCCCTTCTACTACTGGATAAACCAGCTTGCCCGCAGGGGTATCATAGCCGGTTACCCCTGCGGTACGGTACCTTCCGAGCCATGTAGTTACTATAACTACCCTTACTTCAGGCCCAACGCCAACGCCACGCGCGGCCAGATAGCCAAGATCGTGTCGGAAGCGCGGGAGTACAGCGACGAGGTGCCCGCTACCCAGCAGTCCTTCGTGGACGTGCCGCCCGGCAGCCCCTTCTGGCTCTACGTGGAACGGCTGCGGCTGAACGGCTCGGTCATCGGCGGCTACGCATGCGGCGGCCCCGGCGAGCCATGCCCAGGCGCGTACTTCCGCCCGCAAGCCAACGCCAGCCGGGGACAGGTAGCCAAGATTGTCTCAAAGGCCTTCCTATCCAACTGCTACCTGCCCTGACACGGCTCACGGGCGGTA
>DASVRN010000228.1:0-3458 GCA_036388595.1 Chloroflexia bacterium | reverse complement strand
GAGAAGCCGTTCGGGCGCGACCTGGCGAGCGCGCAGCAGCTAAACCGCGATATCGGTGAGATATTCACCGAGGAGCAGATTTACCGTATCGACCACTACTTGGGCAAGGAGACGGTGCAGAACATCCTCGTCTTCCGCTTCGCTAACGGTATTTGGGAGCCTATCTGGTCACGCCGATACATCGACAACGTGCAAATCACGGTGGCCGAGAGCCTGGGCGTCGAGGACCGCGCTTCCTATTACGATACCTCCGGTGCGTTGCGCGATATGCTCCAGAACCACATGATGCAACTGCTCACCCTGGTGGCTATGGAACCCCCGGCGGCCTTCGAGACGCAGGCGGTGCGGGACGAGAAGGCCAAGGTGCTACGGGCCATCAAGCCGTTCACGATACAGGAAGTGGCGCACAACACGGTGAGGGGGCAGTACGGGCCGGGCGCTATCTACGGCAAGCCGGTGCCGGGCTACAGGCAGGAGCACGGGGTGCCCCCCACATCCGAGACCGAGACTTACGTGGCCGCCCGCTTCTTTGTGGACAACTGGCGCTGGTCGGGCGTGCCCTTCTACCTGCGGCACGGCAAGCGGCTGCCCAAGCGCGACACCGAGATTGCGATACAGTTCAAGCCCGCGCCCCTCTCGCTGTTCCAGCACACGGCGGCGGATGAGATGCAGCCTAACGCCCTGGTGCTGCACATCCAGCCGGACGAAGGCATATCCATTACGTTCGAGTCGAAGGTGCCCGGACCGAACATCCGGTTGCGCTCGGTGGATATGACCTTCCGGTACGGCGCGTCGTTCGGGGTAGAGGTGACGGATGCGTACGAGCGCCTCATCATGGACTGCATGATGGGCGACTCGACGCTGTTCACGCGGCGCGACGAGGTGGAGCTAATGTGGCAGATAGCCACCTCGATACTGGACGGTTGGTCGCACATACCCGCGCCGACCTTCCCCAACTACCGAGCAGGTAGCTGGGGTCCCGCCAGCGCCGACATGCTGGTGGAGCGCGACGGCAGGACCTGGCGAAGGCTATTGTAATTACTAATTACTAATTACGAATTACTAATTGTTCTAAGCTCCCTCATATGCGCTAATTCGTAATTAGTAATTAGTAATTAGTAATTCGTAATTACCCAAAGGGGACAGCTATGGCGGATACGCATGTACCGGCGCAAAGTGATAGTTTGGAGAGCATAAATACGGGGCCTGCTCGGCCTGTTGCGTTGGAGAACGTCGAAACGCGGCTCAACGAGTTGTGGCGCGAGGTAGCTTCCACCGCTCAGAACAGGGGCGGGTCGGGCGCGGTCACGATGGCGCAGGTGTTGAACTTGATCTTACACGCCCAGTCATATGACGCCGCCCAGGAATACATGCGGGAGACCGAGCTAATCACCGGGCGGCACCCCTGCCGCGTCATCAGCATGGTGCAAGACCACGACGACCCCGATATGCCGGTGCAGGCCCTGGTCTCGATGTTCTGCCAGATACCCCCGGCGGGCGGGCGGCAGGTGTGTTGCGAACAACTGACGGTAACCTCGGGGAGCAACTCGCTACGCCAGCTACCGGCTGCCGTGCTCCCGCTGCTCCTCTCCGACTTGCCGGTGTTCCTCTGGTGGCCGCAGGGCGCGCCGTTCGATGATTACGTCTTCCGCCAGCTTGCCGACTCGCTGAACCGCCTCATCGTTGACTCGGCCACGTTCGAGAACCCCGAAGGCACCTTGAGCCGCATCAGTTCCGTGCTGAAGAGCAACTGGCCCCGCCTGGCGAGCACCGATATGAACTGGGGCCGCCTCACCACCTGGCGCGAGATAATAGCCAGCTTCTTCGACGGCCCGGCCCTGCGGCCCTACCTGGAGCGTATAGGCAGGGTGACTATCGAATACTCTATGTCGGGCAAGGGGCGGACGGTGAACCGGGGGCAGGCGCTGATGATGGCGGGGTGGCTGGCGAGCCGCCTCGGCTGGCAGGCCAACGATAATGCCTACCGCCTTGTGCACGCCGACGACCAATTGCCGCCCATCGTGCACCTGTCGCTCAGGTCGGGCAAGCGCCCCATAGAGATATATTTGAGGCCCACGCCACGGCAGGCGGAGGTACCCGGCAGCCTGTGCAAGGTCAGGTTGGTAGTACCGACGCAAGGGAGCGCGGGGCAGCAGGGTGAAGTACAGGCTTCCTTTGAAGTGGCCCTGTGCGACGAGCCGGGCGACCCCGGTGACGCCTGGAGCGAGGTGCAGGTGGAAGGCATGGCACCCACACACCGCAACATCCACCTCGATGCCCTCAGCCGGGCCGACCTGCTCGATATAGAGCTAGAGGTCTACAGCCGAGACAAGGTGTACGAAGAAACGATGAACATGGTCGCCGCGCTCATCAAGGGGGTCTCTTCGGGGCGAGACACCGAAGGTCCTAGGAGGCTCATCAGCGGCGAAGCCATCAGCGCGGCCCAGACCCAACCCCCTCGCAATCGCCCGCCAGGTACCCCCGGTACGTCCGGCACACCCGGCAACACCCCACGAGGAAACATGCCTTGAGCCGGCCGCACGTCACGGTGAGGATAGAGGACGACGCCAACGGTGTAGCGGCACATGCTGCCGATATATTCACCCAACTGGCTGAGGAGGTAGCGGCGCAGGGTCGCACCTTCCGAGTGGCTCTGTCGGGTGGCTCCACACCCAAGCTGTTGTACCAGCTACTCACGTCCGAAGAGTACCGGGAGCGGGTAGCATGGGCAGGTGTGGAGTTCTTCTTCGGTGACGAGCGTTGGGTACCACACACCGACAAGGACAGCAACTACAAGCTTGCAAACGACTACCTGTTCGAGCCTCTAGGCATAGACGACGGCAAGGTCTTCCCCATGCCGACTGAAGACGTCGAGCCACAGGAAGCCGCCGAGCAGTACGAGGCTGACATACGGCGCGTGTTCTCTTTGGCGAGCCGCGAAATGCCCCGATTCGACCTGATATTCCTTGGTATGGGCGACGACGGGCATACCGCCTCGCTCTTCCCGCACACCACCGCACTGCGCGATTATGACAAGCTGGTCGCCGCCAACCACGTCGAGAAGCTGGACACCTGGCGTATTACCCTCACGTACCCCGTGCTGAACGCCGCAGAGAACGTGTTGTTCATGGTGGCCGGTGAGAGCAAGGCCCCGGCGCTGAAGCAGGTGCTGGAGGGTGAATACGACCCCGAAGAGTACCCAAGCCAGTTGTTGCGCGAGGCGAGCGGCCACGTCACCTGGCTGGTGGATAAAGCGGCGGCAGCCCAGCTTGAGAGCGGGGCGGACTGAGGGGGAATGGAAGCTCAGCAGATGAGCTTACGTATCACCTGGCGCATGGTTCGCTGGGGCGCGGTCCTGGGCACATTGTTGGGCGCTCTCTATCCTTTATTCGCCGTCGTGTTGACACTTTTGCTAATAGTGCTGTCGGGCGGTAATGCAGACGCTACGAATACAACCA
>DASVRN010000227.1:0-16071 GCA_036388595.1 Chloroflexia bacterium | reverse complement strand
AAAAGGGCCTCGCGACCGCAGCCGCCCGCCTGCTACATCCCTGCAAATCCTCCTGGCTGCCTAGCTGCCAGAGCTAGAGCCAGCCGATTGGCTTGTGTTACAGTTCCACGTTCCAATTCGGCCGGTCATGCCACTTTTTTGCCCGTTGACATTCCAGGTGAGATCTCCCTTGAGAGTTCCCGACTTACCGTCAGCATAAAAGTCGCCTGTGTACGTTCCACTAACTGTGTTGTCCCCAACGGCGCACTTGAAAGGTTGAGACGCAGGACCAACTGCTTTGAGCACGACTGTGCCGCACAGTACCCCACTCACAGTGGTGGTCACATTCAAAATCGGTTCCGAAGACGAACCCTCCCAGGACACCACTATTGCACTAGCATATGTACGGCTGCCGCTGCAAACTGCATCTTCAGCTTCATTTATCCCCTGGTTTTGTGCCTGACTGCTCATAGCTAGCTTCTTTTCCTTTTCGTGGCGGCCCGGACCGCCCGAGCCAGGTGTGTTTACGGCACGGGCAAGTGGGTGGCTCTGCTCATGCTGGTCGCTCGTGAAAAAGAGGGATTCTGCTATGCGTCTCGAAGTGGATCCGGGATAATCGGACCAGGAGCTTGCCAGGCTGATTGAGGTGGGTGGTTCGCTACTGGATAAGTAGAAGCCCTCCAGGCGTCGCCGCTGTTCGTCTGCTGGTAGAGGGTGCGGGCGGTATTGCTGTCGCTCTGCACGCAGAAAGAGGGCCTCGCAACCGCAGCCGCCCGCCTGCTACATCCCTACAGATCCCCCTGGCTGCCTAGCTGCCGGAGCCAGAGCCAGTCGATTAGCTTGTGCCACAGTCCCAGGTTGCAATCGTGCCTGAAAAGCTATTGCTTTGACCGTTGACAGTCCACTTGAGATTTCCCATGAGCGTTCCCGATGTGCCGTTAGCATTGAACTGCGCCGTGTACGTTCCTGTTACCGAGTTGGGCGGGTCACTGTAATTGACATTCTGCGATGGACTACCATCTTCGGCGAGAGTTACTGTGCCACCCAGTACCCCACCAACATAGGTGGTCACATTCAATGTCGACGCCGTACTTGAACCGGTCCAGTCCACTCTTATGGCACCCGCAAATGTACGACTGCCGGTGCAAGTGGAACTTGTAGTGTCGTTCCCTGTCTGGTTCTGTGCCTGACTGCTCATAGCTAGCTCCTTTTCCTTTTCCTGTCGGCCCGGGTGGTCCGAGCCAGGTGTGTTTACGGCACGGGCAAGTGGGTGGCTCTGCTCATGCTGGTCGCTCGCGAAAGAAGAGGGGTTCTGCTATGCGTCTCGAAGAGGTGAGTCTAAGTTGCAGGTTGCCGCTATGTACGCCGCTGAGAAGGTTGCAAGGAAGACTATACTAGCACACCCATACTCTTCTCGCGGCGCTAGTATATGATAGTATTACAAATTTGTCAATAGTTAACGACCTATAAATTAGCCCTTAATGCATTAAGATTCAAATATGGATCATACATAGGTAAGGCAACACACCACGCAACTGCGGGAGGCGAACAAAGCGTCGGTTCAGTGAGGCCAGGCAGGGCAGATATGCCTGCTCTTAGGAGGCTGGACTAGAGCTACTGGGCCAAGTCCCGATAGTGCCTACGAAGTGTCCACGTTGTCCGTTAGCTACCCATCTGAATCGCCGCGAATTGAGGGTTCCGGACTTGCCGTCGGCCGAGAAATCGGCCTCGAAGCTGCCGCAACCTTTCTCCGAGCTAGTGGCGAACGTGAACGACTGGCTGGAGTCATACGGTGTGAAGGTCATATTGCAAAGCAGGACGCCGGAGCCGCAGATTGTGACATCTAGCTCCACTGAATTTGCAGACGGAGTCCACGTTACGATCAGTGCGTTGGCGAAGGTCCTAGAGCCACCCGACGGAACATCAGAGGCGTCTGTCATCTAAGTCCTCACTTCACTTGTCTTTCGCAAGTCAGGGATGCGGTTCTATTACTACAAACCGCGAGTTGACTACCTACGCGGTATCTCCTACTTGGGGCCGACTACCTCCACCATAGCATTGAGGTTGCCAAAGTAGAGGCTGTCCCTTAGGGCATACGACCAGCACGAGCCACGTAGGTCTCTGGGGCCCTGGACGCCGAGAACCGGCAGCTTGCAACGTAAAGAACGGCTACCGTCGGCCATCTTCGAGCCATTGTAAGACACTTTGAGGTCAGCATCAATTGCCGCATTTGATGCTGACCTCACGGCGGGTCATGTCGGGCTGAGAGTCCCCGGCAGAGGCGATTATGCCGTCACTTGTGAATCGACCTTTCAGCCTGGATAGACGCATCAATCAGGTCCCCGTTGCCACATGCCGCGGGGCCTTGTCCGTCTGGCAGCCGCTGTTGTCGTGTGCATACGCCAACCGTGGCGGAAGTTCTCCGCAGGTCTACTAATTCTGTCGTCTTCAGTAAGATTATACAAGAAGGAGGTATGATAGCCAGTAGGTTCCTATACGGGAAAGCTGACAAAGGCTTGCCACGCAAGAACCACGATTAGGATAAGGGCGACCACCCCATGTTTCAGTATAGGCTTGCCAAAATTGGAGGCGAGGAACGTGGCAACTGTGCGGGCCAGGCCTCCGAAATTTGTGAGATTCAGGTGACAAGCCCTAGTGCTATAATTCTCTGGCGAGAAAAGGCCGTCATGCTACAACTTCATTTCACGTGACATAACTTTGTTTCACATGGCCCAAATTTATTTCAGCTTAACAATGCCCACATTAAGGCTGTTTCAACGCTGCCTCAGTGTAAGTGTTGCGCAGGTTCCACAACATCCACCCCACAGCGCCATTCTGCTCAGCGCCGTCGATCTGAGCGCGTACTTTGGGAGGGTCATATACCACGGTCCCGCTGAAGTCCTGAAGCCAGGGTCGCACTCGGGCTATGGTCCTGGGTGTGGCGCGCGAGATGGCCTGCCTCACCGTCTCACCGACTACGTCACCGGGCACCTCTGCGGGCTTTTCGTAGCCGTTGAAGCCATCCGGGAACTGCGACGGGTAGATAGTCGGGCATATGAAGTCGGCCCGTTGCGCAATTGCCTCGAAGCTCTGGCCCACGCCCATGTCGTCGTCCACATAGGGTGTGAAGGCGAATACGTTGACCCCCACGTAGGCACCCAGTGGCGACAGCGCGGTGTACGCATGGTCGAGGAAGCTGCTGATGGCGTCGAGCCGCTTTTTGCCTTCCGCTGCGGGTCCGAAGTCGATGTCTTCCAGCTCGCCGTCTGAAGGGAAATGAAGGTTGTCGAACTGGACTTCGTTGAAGCCCATCTCGGCTACTTCCCTCGCGATGGAGATGTTATAGTCCCAAACTTCGGGCATGTAGGGGTTGGCCCACAGCTTCTGGTTGCTGTCGGTCCAGGGCTGGCCGGGAGCCTTCCTGCTTTTCAGCGCCCACTCCGGTCTTGCGGTGGTTACAGCCTGGTCCCAGAAGACGGAGAGCCGGGCGATGGTGTAGACATTCTTGTCCTTCAGCGTCTTCAGCAGACCGGGCAGGTCGGGGATGATGGCCCGCGCTGTGTCGAGTTCCTGCACGAGGGGGAGCTTGCTGCTGTAGAGTATGATGCCCGAAGTGTCGGCCTTCACGTCGATAACTACCGCGTTCAACTCGGTCCGGTCCAGCATGTCGATAAGGTGCTGCAAGGTGCCCGGCGTAGCGGCAGAGTCGGCGTTGATGTAGATCGACCTGGCGGTGAAAGGCTCAAGCGTTACATCGAGGGTGTTTACCTTGTCGAACGACACGGTGTTCGCGAGATAACCCGCCAACTTGACCACCAGGCGGCGGTCCGATGGCAGGTCCTTGATCAGGTAACTGCCGTCGTCACCCGTGACTGTGGTGGCGCTGCCGGAGAAGATGCGGGCCTGCGGGATGCCCTTGCCGTCCGGACCTACAACTTTGCCGGACAGCGTATTGGGCACCAGGGCTATTTCGACGGTGGTCTTGCCCGTGCCTGTGATGGTTTGGGCCGCGAAGCCGTCCGCCCCCACCGACACCACAGGCTCATCGGGCACCCTGGGGAAGTGGAACGTACCGTCCGGCGTGGTAGTTGTGGTTACGCTCACCGAGGCCGCCCCCGCAGCCGGTGCCGCTCCACCCGCCTTCACGAGCACTTCCAGGCCGGGCATAGGGGCCCCTGTGTAGGCGTTGGTGACTTTACCGTTGAGGCTCTTGAACGCAAAATAGTGGAAGTATGCCAGACCGGCGGCCGCCAACAGCACCAACACCAGGTACGGCAGGGGATTGGGCAGCTTCCTCCCGGCGTCTTTCTTGCCGTAGGACGAGTAGTAGCTAGAATAGTTGGAGCCTGAACGGCGTGACATAACAGGCCCTCTTGAGGATAAAGGGTGTAGTTAAGCTGGAGAGACCGGGGCCGTCAGGTGCGCCCGGTCTCTCCCATCATGCTGACTTACTTCTCGAACGCCTCGCGGGGTTCGTAAACGTTGAACGGGTCCCACATCTGCCAACCCCAGCAGCCGGTCTCTTCACAGGCTTGTATCTGCTCGGTGACCTTTGTGGTGCCGGGGCTGGTGTAGTCCACCCTCCCCCAGTCGAAGTCTTGCAGCCATGGGCGGTACTTGGCTTTCTTGCCTTCGTGCCGCTTTTGGGCGAACTCGCCTGACTTCTTTATTAGCTCGTACGCGCAGGCTTCGGGCCGAGGGCAGTCCATTTCACCCGGCGAAAAGTGCGAGGGGTAGATCATCGGTGACACGTAATCGGTGTGGTCTATCATATATTCGTAGACCTGGCCGATGAGGCCGTTCAGCGGCCTGCCGTTCTGGTCGGGCCAGAGGCTGTAGCCGAATATATCTATTGACATGAACGAATCGGTCGGCTCCACAACTGCGTGAGCGCGCTTCAAGAATTGCTGTATAGCCAGGGTCTTGCCGGTATCCGTCATCGGCATGGTCGAGTAGACCGGGTCGCCATCCTCTATCGGCGCGGGGTCGGACGGGAAGCGCACGTAGTCGAACTGTATCTCGTCAAAGCCGAGCGTCAACACTTCCTGGACCATAGCGAGCACGTGGTCAACCGCGGCGGGGTTGGTGGGGTCGAGCCACCGCTGCTGGTTCAATTCGCCACCCACCCACGGCTTGCCCGACACGGAGCTAAGGACAGCCCAATCCGGCCTGGCGTCGGCCATCGCGGCTTGCTGGAACGTGACGAAGCGAGCTATGGTGTAAATGCCCCGGTCCTCGAGGCGTTGCACCAGTTCTCGCATGTTCGGGAGGATCATTTCAGTGTTACCGGCCGCCTGCACGTCGGGGTTTTGGACGTCAAAGACCCAGTCCGAGTTGTCGTTCTGCACGTTGAGAACTACGGCGTTGATCATGCTTTCGTCCATGAAAGTGACCAGCTCATCGAACATCTCAGGGTACGCCGCGACGTTGGCGGTAATGTAAATCGCCTGCACCCTGAACTGCTCCAGCGCGACGTCCTTGCGGGAGGTCTCGCCCACCGGCATCCTTGTCAACGTGTAGCCGGGCATCTTGAAGGTAAGGCTGGCGTCTTCGGGCACGTCATTGAAGGTATAGCTGCCATTCTCGTCAGTGTAGACCGCCAGGAAGCCCTCGCCCTTTGGAGGAATGGGTTTGGGTGTTGCGGTTGGTGTGGGCGGAAGGGGCGTGCGAGTAGCGGTGCGTGTGTTCGTAGGAGTGGCGGCGGCCTCCTCTTCTGCCTCTTCGTCTTCAGTCTCGCTTGTAGCCACAGCCGTAGCGGCGAGGGGGGCGGCCAGTCCGGGCAGGTTGTAGGACGCGCTTGTCGTGGGCGTTGCTTCCGCGGTTGCCTCCGCTCCGGGGGTAAGCTCCAGCGTGGAAGTGGTAGTCACGGTGGCGGTGAGAGTAGTCGTGGCGGGCTGAGTCGGCAGTATCAGCTTTACCAGCACTCCTACCAGCGCCTCCCCGGTCGTGGCGTCGGTGACACGCCCGTTGAGCACTGTGGGTCGCAGCTTCACGGCCACCTGGTTGGTCTTGCCGGTAGAAAGCTCCGTAGGTGCGTAGCCGGGTGCTCGCACTATCATGGTAACGCCTTCGGGCACGTGGTCGAACCCGAACTGGCCCGTGGCCGTAGTCTGGGTGAGCACCCCTCCCGCTTCAATCTCTGCGTCCGCGATAGGCTTGCCGGTGTAAGCATCCTCGACGGTGCCGCCGAGGGGGCGGGGGAGGGGAGTGGGCGTGGGTGGAACGGGAGTGTTGGTGGGCGTATTGGTCGGCACGGGCGTTCCGGAGGGGCCAAGCTCAATGGGGCCGATGGAGCACCCGGCAAGAACTGCTACGATCAGCGAGGCGAGTATCAGTGCCACCGCGCGGGCGGCACGCGTAGGAGCGAGCCTCGACAACTTTCCAGCTTTACGAACCAAAACTACCTCCTGCCACAGAAAAGGGGATGAATAGCCCTGACGCAGATTGAACCGCGGACTCTTTTGGACCGCAACTCCATCACGTACTCTAACCGGGGCTTAGGGCGCAGCCCAGGATGGACACTCGGACAATTGTAACATAGGGACACGCTAATGGAAAGCAAATAGGACACTTGTCGGTACTCCTACGGGAGGTACAAGGGTGCGCAAAGCGTGTCGAGAGTACCCCCAACGGGGTATAATGGGAGGTGCATCAATAGAAGGAGTGTAGCCGAATCTTGGACACGCCAGACATGAAGAACGGCGGCGACGAGGGCCGCACAGCGGAGGCGACGGGAGCTACAGGCGAAGGTAGCGGGCGAAAGCTGGTGCTGGTGGACGGGCACGCCCTCGTCTATCGTGCCTACCATGCGCTGCCGCCGGACCTGCGGACCTCCACCGGAGAGCCAACTAACGCCGTGCTGGGCTTCACGCAGATGCTGCTCGACACGCTTCGCATCCAGGCCCCTGATTACATAGTCGTGACTTTCGACAAGGGCCGCACCTTCCGGCATGAGGCCTCCGCCGAGTACAAGGCGCAGCGCGGCCCCATGCCTGACGACCTGCGCGACCAGATGGGGCGCGTCCGCCAGATAGTGGAGGCCCTGGGCATCCCCATTATGGAACTTGCGGGCTTCGAGGCCGACGACCTCATCGGAACGCTCTCTAAGCAGGCCGAGGAGCAGGGTATCGACACCTTTATCCTCACCGCCGACACGGACCAGCACCAGCTCGTGTCCGACAGGGTAAAGATGATCGCGCCCGGTGGCTATAAGCAGCGATTTTCGGACGCTCGCATTTACGACAAGCCCGCGGTCATCGAACGGTACGGCTTTGAGCCGTCCCTTGTGCCGGATTACAAGGCCCTGGTAGGGGACAAGACCGACAACATACCCAACGTGCCCGGCATCGGTGAGAAGACCGCCTCTGCCCTGTTGGTGCAATACGGCAGCCTGGAAGAGGTGCTGGAGCACCTGGACGCCTTGAAGCCCAAACAGCAGGAGGCCCTGCGGGAGCACGCGGAGCAGGCAAGACAAAGCAAGGTGCTGGCGACCATTGTGCGCGATGCCCCTGTCACCCTGGACCTCGAACAAAGTCGCAGCCACGGGTTCGACAAGGACCGCGTGTTGAAGCTGCTACAGGAGTTGGAGTTCCGTAGCCTGGTCGGTAAGGTGAACCAGGTAGAGGCTGTGCTGGAAGGCCGGGCAGCCTCGCAGGCGGCCCTAGCGGGTGGCACGCCGGAGGTGCTAGACGTTTCCTCCGACCAGGAGGAGCCTGCTGTGGCACCAACTCCTACCGGCGCGCACCAGATGAATATGTTCGACGAGCCTGGCACAGCAGCACCGGCGGCAAGTGCGCCTCCTGCTGCGGGCGGTCAGGACCTCGCGAAGCGCTCTACAGTGTCAGCTTTTACGGGGGTGGTTGAAAGCGAGATGGCAGGGGTGCCCCCCAGTGTCACTGTAGTCGCGGACGTGGAGGCGTTGCAGGCAATGGTGGCCCGGCTTCGCGACGCTGGACGATTTACGTTCGATGTGGAGGCCACTTCGCCAGATGACAACGAGGCCGAGCTGGTGGGCATAGCCCTCACACCCGGCACGCTCGACGCGGTGGTTCAAGAGGCGTACTACGTTCCAACGGGCCACATTTCTGCCGCGGATGAGGCAGGCACGACTCAAGCGGCGTCAGGGCAGTTCAGCATCGAGCAGGTGCGTGAGATACTTGGGCCGCTGCTGCTCGACACGTCGGTGCCGAAGGATGGGCACAACCTCAAGTACGACATCAAGGTGCTGAAGCGTGCGGGGCTGCCGGTCGAGGGGCTGGGGCACGACACGATGATCTCGGCTTACCTCGTAGGTGAGACCTCTATCGGCCTCAAGGACCTGGCTTTTACCAAGCTGTTCGTGCAGATGGTGCCCATTACCGAGTTGATCGGCAAGGGCAAGACGCAGACCACGATGGACACCGTGGCAACGGAAGTGGCAGCCAAGTACGCCGCCGCCGACGTAGCGGTGACCGAGCGTCTGCGGCATGAGTTCACCCCGCGCCTGGACGCCGAGGGCCTGCGGGCGCTCTTCGATGAGGTAGAGATGCCGCTTGTCCCGGTGCTGGCGGACATGGAGCTTACCGGGATAGCAATTGACATAACGTGGTTGCAATCGCTTTCGACGAGCATGCACTCCAAGCTAGGGGAGTTGCAGGAGCAGATTTACGCGGAGGCCAAGCACCCGTTCAACATCAACTCCACACAGCAGCTAGGGCAGGTGCTCTTCGAGGAGCTTCAGCTTCCGGGCCGCAGACGCACTCAGAAGGGCTACTCGACGGACCGCGAAGTGCTGGACACGTTGCGTGGCCTGCACCCCATAGTGGACAGCATCATCGAGTACCGGCAGCTAATCAAGCTCAAGAGCACCTATATCGACGCGCTGCCGTTGCTTGTGAGGCGCGACACGGGGCGGGTGCATACTTCTTTCAACCAGACGGTGGCAGCGACCGGTAGACTGTCTTCCAGTAACCCCAACCTGCAAAACATCCCCATCCGCACCGAGATTGGCCGCGACGTGCGCAAGGCGTTCGTGGCCGACAACAGCAGCCCCCATCGCCTCTTCCCGGACGAGGAAAGCCTGCTGCTTGCCGCCGACTATTCGCAGATCGAGTTACGCCTCCTTGCCGACATGGCGGGGGAGGAGCGCCTGATAAACGCGTTCGAGGCGGGGCAGGACATCCACGCCGCCACAGCCGCCGAAATCATGGGTATTCCCATTGACCAGGTCGATCCCGACTCGCGCCGCCTGGCAAAGACGGTGAACTTCGGGGTGCTCTACGGTATGGGCAGCTACGGTCTTGCGCGGGACACGGGATTGTCAAACAAAGAAGCCTCGGAGTTCATCGAGTTGTACTGGTCGCGCTATCCTGCCGTGCGCAGCTTTATGAACCGTACGTTGCAGCAGGGCCGCGAGCAGCATTACGTCACCACCCTGCTGGGTCGCCGCCGCAACATGCCTGAGCTACGTTCTCCCAACGCAGGCGTCAGGCAGGCGGGCGAGCGGATGGCTATCAACGCCCCGGTGCAGGGCACGGCCGCCGATATCATCAAGATCGCCATGAACCGTCTGTATGCCGAGATGGAGAAGCGCAACATGAGAAGCAAGATGCTCCTTCAGGTGCACGACGAACTCCTGTTTGAGGCCCCCGCTTCCGAGCTGGAGGAACTGGGCGAGCTTGTGTGCTCGACTATGGAAGGTGCCTGGCACTTGCGCGTGCCGCTCGTGGCCGACGTGAAGGCCGGTAAGAACTGGGGTGAGATGCACCCTATCCCCGTGGTCAGGGCAGGCAAGTAGTGCGCCCCGGTCCTCGGCCCAGGGGACGGTTCCGCCGGACAGGTTCGCTGCGGGTAAAGGGGCTTGCGGACAGGCCGCCGAAGCCCCAGGTCGCACCTCCGCTGACGCGGGGTCTGGTAAGGCTCAGGCGAGTGCGGCGGGAAGTACAGGCTCACCTGCCAAAGGTGCCCCTCCTGCGAAGGATCGGCAACCGTTCGACGCTCGACCGCGTGGAGGGGCTTTCACCTGAGGGGGCGCTGCACGCTAGCCGCAACTTCCGCCTCGGCGTGTGGAACGGCATCTCGGTCACGCTGCTCGACTCCCTGATCGCGCCTTCGCTGGTGCTCGCCTGGTTCATCAACCGGCTGGGCGCGCCCAACGTCCTCGTGGGGTTGCTGCCAGCTATCTTGAGCGGCGGTTGGTTCTTGCCGCAGATGCTGGTGGCAAGTCGCGTGCAGGGCTTGAAGTACATGATGCCCCAGTACAGGCGAGTGGGTGTCATACGCACCGTGACAATGGGCCTGATCGCGCTCTCCACGTTGCTACTGGCACCCTGGCCGGAAGTGCTGCTGGCGGTCTTTTTCGCGCTCTACACCTTCTACGCCTTCGCGGCAGGCTTTTCGGGCCTGCCCTGGCTGGAGGTGGTGGGGAAAGTGATACCTCCCAGGCGGCGCGGGACTTTCTTTGGCCTGCGCAACTTCTGGGGTGGGTTGTTGGCCCTGCTGGCGGCCGCACCGATTGGCGCAGTGCTGTCCGAGCAATTCCTGGGGCTGACCTTCCCCTACAACTTCGCGCTGCTGTTCGGCATCGCCACGGTGTGCGTGGGGTTCGCCATATGGGCCTGGTCCTCAATGCACGAACCACCCGCTACCGTTACTTCCCCACCGGTGAGCGTTCGCAACCTGGTGCGCCGGGGAGTGCGCGCGTTTAAGGAGGATGGCGACTATCGTGCGTTTATGGTCTCGCGCATTCTGATCTCGCTCGCCACCGTGGCCGACCCTTTCTATGTCGTGTACGCCAAGACTCAACTGGGAGCGCCCGCGGCCACCGTGGGCCTGTACCTGGGGGCAATCGCCGTTTCATCGCTGCTCTCGAACTTCCTCTGGAGCCCGCTGGCGGACCGGGCGGGGAACCGGACGCTGATGGTACTGACAGTGGCCTCTGTGGCGATGGTACCGGCTACCGCGCTCGTCCTGTCGCTGCTTGCGGGCATGTTCGCGTCGGAGCTGCTGTTCACGACTTTCGCGCTGGTGTTCGTGCTGTCCGGGCTGGCTCTGGGTGCGGCCCGCATCATCAACAACAATATGCTGCTCACCATAGCGCCAAGGGCCGAGCTCTCCACCTACGTCGGGTTCCTCAACACGGTGTTAGGTGTGGTGATATTCGTGCCCGTGCTCGGTGGCCTGCTGGCCGACCTGGTGGGCTACCAGGCACTCTTCGCGCTCTCTATGTTGCTTGCCTTGAGCGCGTTCTTTGCGGTGCGCAATATGAGTTCGAGGTCGGCCAGTTCTTCCACGTAACGGATACTGAGAAGGAGATTTTTGATGGCATCTACCAAGCGGCACGACGGGCGAGCACCGGACCAGCTACGGCCCGTGCAGATTACCCCCAACTTCCAACTCTTCCCGGCCGGTTCGGTGCTGATCGAGTGCGGGCGCACGCGGGTGATTTGCGCCGCCAGCGTGGAGGAGCGAGTGCCGCCCTTCATGGCGGGCAGCGGCAAGGGCTGGGTAACGGCCGAATACTCGATGCTGCCCTCAGCCACGCCCACCCGCAACACGCGCGAGACATCGGGAAGCAAACCCCAGGGCCGCACTATGGAGATACAGCGGCTGATCGGGCGCTCGCTGCGGGCCATCGTCAACCTGAACGCACTGGGGGAGCGCACCATTGCGATAGATTGCGACGTAATAGAAGCAGACGGAGGCACCCGCACAGCCTCGATAACGGGGGCGGTGGTGGCGCTCGCCCTTGCCGTGAAGAAGCTACAGTCGCAGGGTGCTATTCCTTCCGGCTCAGCCCCGGTACTTAAGCAACTGCTGGCGGCGGTTAGCGTTGGCATCGTCAACGGCGTGCCGCTGCTCGACCTGAACTACCAGGAGGACAGCCAGGCCGATGCCGACTGCAACGTGGTCATGACCGACGCCGGTTGGCTGGTTGAGATACAGGCCACCGCCGAGCGCAAGGCCTTCAGCCGGGACGAACTGGACAGGCTGATTGGTCTCGCCACCAGCGGCTGCAACCAGCTTATCAGGCTACAACGTGAAGTCCTGGGTCTGTGACTTTGACTCCATAGTGGAAACAACCTTGATAATACCACACTCAACCTTCTATAATTTATTCACAGTAACATGTAGAGGCATATAGAGGGGGGTGATTATATGAACCTTCAAAAATTCACAGAAAAAGCACAGGAAGCCGTGCTTACGGCGCGGCAGATGGCGGAGGACAATAGCAACAGCCAGATAGAGCCGTTGCACCTTTTGCTTGCTCTCGTACAGCAGAGGGAAGGCGTGGTACCTGGGGTGCTTACCAAGCTGGGTATGCAACCACAGGTGCTGGCGGGCATGGTAGAGGAAGAGCTGGCGCGCCTGCCGAAGGTCCAAGGTGCTGGCGCGCAGGTATTCGTGTCAAGCGCGTTGAGCGACTTGGCGCGTCGTGCCGAGAAAGCCGCTGAAGGCATGCGGGACGAGTACGTCAGCGCCGAGCACCTGCTGCTAGCCATGTCAGACGAGGCCGACAAGAGCGCGGCGGGCAAGCTGCTGCGCGAAGCGGGCGTTACCCGCGACAAAATCCTGTACGTACTCGCGCAAATCCGGGGCAATCAGCGCGTAACCGACCAGAACCCAGAGGCCAAGTACGCCGCGCTCGAAAAGTACGGGCGCGACCTCACGGAGCTTGCCCGCCAGAACAAGTTGGACCCGGTCATTGGGCGCGACGAGGAGATCCGGCGGGTGATACAGGTGCTGCTGCGCCGCACCAAGAACAACCCCGTACTGATTGGCGAACCGGGCGTGGGCAAGACCGCCATCGCGGAGGGGCTGGCCGTTCGCATCGTCCGGGGTGACGTGCCGGAGGGCCTGAAGAACCGCAAGCTTGTGTCGCTAGACCTGGGCGCCATGCTGGCCGGTGCCAAGTACCGGGGCGAGTTTGAAGAGCGGCTCAAGGCGGTCCTGAAGGAGGTCGTAGACGCGCGGGGTGAGATCATCGTGTTCATCGACGAGCTGCACACGGTGGTGGGTGCCGGGGCCGCCGAAGGTGCGATGGACGCCTCCAACATGCTCAAGCCTATGCTCGCACGCGGGGAGCTTCATGCGATTGGCGCTACCACGCTGGACGAGTACCGCAAGCACATCGAAAAGGATGCGGCCTTGGAGCGTCGCTTCCAGCCTGTCCTGGTCGACGAGCCGACGGTGGAGGAGACAATTTCGATTTTACGCGGCCTGCGGGAGCGATACGAAGTGCACCACGGCGTGCGTATCACCGACGGCGCGCTGGTTGCTGCTGCCATGCTCTCGAACCGCTACATCGCCGACCGGTTCCTGCCTGACAAGGCCATAGACCTCGTGGACGAGGCAGCCGCCCGCCTGCGCATGGAAGCTGAAAGCATGCCCGTGGCGCTGGACGAGGTCGAGCGCCGCATCATGCAACTGCAAATCGAGCGCGAGGCCCTGCGCAAAGAGAAGGACGCAGCGAGCAAGGAGCGCCTGGAGAAGGTCAGCAAAGAGCTTGCCAACCTTGAGGAGCAGCGGTCGGAGCTTCGCGCAAGGTGGCAGGCCGAACGCGACTCGCTCAACGAGGTACGCGACGTGAAGGAGCAGATCGAGCAGGCGAACGCCGAACTGGAACGCGCCCAGCGCAGCACCGATTATGCACGTGCCTCTCAAATCCAGTACGGCACCTTGCGCGACCTGGAAGCCAGGCTGCAAGAGCTTGAGTCGCACAACGGACGCGATGGGGCGCAACGCCTGCTCAAAGAGGAAGTGGACAGCGACGACATCGCGTCCGTAGTCAGCCGGTGGACCGGGGTGCCGGTTGAAAGGATGCTTGAGGGCGAGCTTGCCAAGCTGCTCAGAATAGAGGAGCGCCTGCACCTGCGGGTAATCGGGCAGGACGAGGCCATCACGGCTGTCGCGAATGCTGTTCGCCGCGCCCGGGCCGGTCTCCAGGACCCCAACCGGCCGCTCGGCTCGTTCCTGTTCTTAGGCCCTACAGGTGTGGGAAAGACGGAGCTGGCGCGGGCTTTGGCCGAATACCTGTTTGACGATGAGAACGCGATGGTGCGCATCGACATGTCCGAATACATGGAGAAGTTCGCCGTGTCGAGGCTGATTGGTGCGCCTCCCGGCTACGTGGGGTACGAGGAGGGCGGACAACTTAGCGAGCCTGTGCGACGGCGGCCCTACTCGGTGGTGCTTTTTGACGAGATCGAGAAGGCTCACCCGGACGTCTTCAACGTGCTACTACAGATCCTGGACGACGGCAGGCTCACCGACTCCCAGGGCCGCACTATCGACTTCAAGAACACTATCATCATCATGACCTCCAACATCGGCTCGCAGTACATCGTGGACCTGGGGCCGGGCGAGGAGGAGACGATACGGCGCCGGGTGAACGAAGCGTTGCGTTCGCACTTCAGGCCGGAGTTGTTGAACCGCATCGATGAGATCGTGATCTTCCAGCAGCTAACACGCGCACACCTGCGTGAGATCGTGGACCTGCAACTCAACCAGGTGCGCCGGAGGTTAGATGGGCGACATATCGCCCTAGATGTTACGCCTGACGCCCTGGAGTTCCTGGGCAACGAAGGCTACGATCCCGTGTATGGCGCTCGACCGCTCAAGCGTGTGATCCAGCGCAGGTTGATGGATAAGCTGGCGGTGGCGATGCTGGACGGCACGGTCCGCGACGGCGACACAGTGCTGGTGGATGTGCGTGAGGGCGACCTCGCGGTTTCGGTGAATCGCCGGGGAGAAACTTCTGAGGCAGGTGCCAGGGAAGCACAGACCGTTTCGTAGCACTGTTCGACGGGCCAGGTATACTATGTTGCCTGGCCTGTTTCATGCCCAATGAGTAGAGATATGGAAACCGTTACTCCCGAGGCCGGTATTACTCGCAAGAGCAAGGTTGCTGCTGTCGAAGAGGCTGTGGCGCAGTTGGTGCCCGGCGTAAGTGAATCTCTCTGGGTTGGTGGCATGCACATGCACAATGTGCCCATGACGCTGGTCCGCGAGTGCATTCGCCAGGGCAAGCGCTTCGAGACGCTCTACGCGGGGCCTTCCTCCTCTATGGCCGCCGACCTCTTGATAGGGGCCGGGCTGGTTGACCGGGTGGTCTGCGGCTACATTGGCTACGAGCATATGGGGCTGGCTCCCGCGTTCCGTAGGGCCGTCGAGGAGCGCACGGAGGGCGGCGGCACGGGCCTGCGGGAGGTCGTTGAGGCAGACTCCGGTAGCATGGTGCTGGCCTTGCAGGCTGGAGCATCCGGTCAACCCTTCGCGCCTCTTCCCCGCGGACTCGACAGCACCGACTTACCGTCAGCGTCACCTTCCTTTTACAGGCGGGTGCAGAACCCCTTTAGCGGTGCACCCGCGCTCGCGGTCCAGGCAGTCAGACCTGCCGTGGCGCTGGTCCACTGCCAGCAGTCCGACGAGTACGGCAACGGCGTCTTCAAAGGCAGCCCTTTTGCGGACCGGCTGTTGGCAATGGCGGCGGGCACGGTAATAATGCAGGTCGAGCAGTTGATAGACAACGACCAGGTGATAAGGTACCCGGCGCAGACCGGGGTGCCTGGCTTCCTGGTTGCGGCGGTGGTGCCTGTTTCGTTTGGCTGCCACCCGACGTCCTCGCACAGGTTTTACAACTACGACGACGTGCACCTGCGCCTCTACCTGCAAGCAGCGGAGACGCGGGAGGGCTTCGAGCAGTACCTGGCCCATTATGTGTTGCAACCCGACGACCAGGAAGAGTATATGCGCCGCGTGCAGAACCAGGACTGGGGCGCGATGAGGGAGAGCGACACATGAGCGACGACTACAAGCCCGTGCTGCGCCCCGGTTCCGATCCGCTTGTGTTCTTCCAGCTACCGGGTGCGACTCAGCCGGGAGAGACAGCGAAGGGGCACATCATGGCCGCAGCCATTTCGCACGCGCTCAATGACGGTGAGCTGGTGGTTATGGGCGCGAACAGCCTCTTGCCGCTCGCGGCCGCCCGCCTGGCTCAGCTGACCCACGCCCCGAACCTTTCGATTGTCGCGGGCGCGAGTGGTGGAGTAAATACGCTTGTTGAGCCTCTGGCCCCTTCTTCCGGCGACTACGCCAACCTGGTGGCCGAAGTAG
>DASVRN010000226.1:0-20800 GCA_036388595.1 Chloroflexia bacterium | reverse complement strand
TTGAACGAAATCAGGCATACGGGTAGCAGGATTGGCGTTCGGAATCTGCTCCTATGTACGCATCGGCCGACTTTTCAGACTGTCTCTCAGATGGTACTTCTACCGCTAGGCTGAACCTTTAGCACTACAGTCCTCGATGTTGAACGGCATCCCTACTCACCTTCTTGAGATCCTTCGCTGCGCTCAGGATGACAGGGGGGAGTGGGGTGCTCGTGTCCTGCTGTTCCAATACGGGCAGCCGCCAGTAGCGCCGCCATCGTCCATCGTCCATCGTCCATCGTCCATCGTCCATCGTCCATCGTCCCTCGTCCATCGTCCATCGTCCATCGTCCATCGTCCATCGTCCGCGTGCGGTATAATGGGGAGCTATGTTCCCGGAAGACACTCCTGAGACTCCCCGCCCGCCGGGGGTAGCTGCCCCGCCCGCACGCCACGACCCCTTTGCCGCGCTACGGTTCCGCGACTTCCGCCTGCTTGTAATGGGTAGCTTCATGGCTGTGGTGGCGGAGCAGATGATTGGGGTGGCTGTGGGCTGGGAGTTGTACGAGCGCACCCGCGATCCCCTCGCTCTCGGCTTGATCGGGTTGGTGCAGATCGTGCCGGTGTTGTTGCTGGCGTTACCCGCGGGACAGGTTGCCGACCGCCTGGAGCGTAAGTGGGTCGTGGTGGCGGCTATGAGCGGGCTGGCTGCTTGCGCGTTCGGGCTGGTGGTCATGTCGCTCACTACGGGGCCGCTGCTGGCGATATACGCCCTGCTGTTCGGCATCGGTGTCGCACGCGCCTTCCAGAGTCCCGCCTTCAGCGCGATGAGCGCGCAGGTGTTGCCTCCCTCGCACTATGGTAGCGCTGCTGCCTGGTCGAGTGGGGCCTGGCAGACCTCGGCAATCATGGGACCGGCCCTGGGCGGCCTGCTACTTGGCATCTGGGGTGCGGCTCCTGGCGTCTACGCTGTGGCCGGTGGGCTGCTGTTGCTTGTGGCGTTGCTGTTTGTCCTGATGCGCCCCCGGCCCGTCGAGCGCGACACCGAGCCGCTCAGCCTCACCTCTTTGCTGGCGGGCGTGCGCTTCATCTGGCGTACTCCTGTAATCCTGACCTCGATCACCCTCGATATGTTCGCGGTACTCCTTGGCGGAGCAACCGCGCTGCTGCCGGTGTTCGCGCTGGACATCCTGGGAGTCGGCGCGGTTGGGTTGGGGTGGCTGCGCGCGGCCCCGGCTATTGGGGCTGTACTGGCTGCCCTCGTGATGGCTGCTTTGCCGCCACTTCGCAGGGCGGGACGCACGCTGCTTGTCGTGGTGGCGGGCTTTGGCCTCGCGACAATCGTCTTCGGGCTGTCGCGCAACTTCGCTCTATCTATGCTGATGCTGGCGCTGCTGGGTGCCCTGGACAACGTCAGCGTGGTCATACGCTCCACACTGCTTCTCACGCGCACGCCTGACGCACTGAGGGGCAGGGTGAACGCGGTGCATTCGGTCTTCGTTGGCATCTCCAACGAGTTGGGCGCGTTCGAGTCGGGCGTGGCTGCCGCGCTGCTGGGCACTGTGGGCGCGGTGGTGATAGGCGGCGTGGGTACCGTGGGTGTGGTCCTCTTGATAGCGGTCCTCGCACCCGAGCTGCGGCGGTTGGGGCGGATGGATGCTCCTCATGCGGGGTAGGAGCAAGAGTACAAGGCCTATTAAGCGGACGCACCCGGCACGGAGTAAAGTGCCAGGTGCGTTTTAGCAGGGGTGAGTTGCTATGAAGGGTTCTCGTCCTGCGAACCATGTTCCTTGCGGACACCCTTGAACGGCTTGTTATCTGCCTTCTGGTCGATGAACTGGCCTGTTTCGGTGTCGCGCTTGGTGTAGCGCTCGTTCTGCGGATTGAGCACCTGAGACCGGTTCTTTACTGCGCCCTTGCGAGACCCTGTGCCTGTATTTTTCGCCATGCGTAAAATTACCTCCTTCGCAAGTCCAGCTTGCAATAAGTGGCTGCCCCTTCACGTAATAGATCGATGTACAAAAGAGGCAGCATCTAGCCTACTCTTAATAAACGTAAGTAGAGCTAATTGGTTATTGTGACACATGGTCGTGTGACGCTGTTAGGTGCAGCATGGCAATCGGGAACTCCTGCGCAGTGTCGCCAAGCTAACCCGAGCATTGTGTTATAATCGCTCCATGAGGACCGAGGGAAGCGCGGAAGGTGCCGGCGTCGGCTTGCAGTTGACCCTACCTCTGCCTCCGGGCGTGAACAACCAGTACGCGACGGTGAACGGCAGGCGGGTGCTCAGCGCCGAAGCACGGGCCTACAAGCAGTCAGTGAAGCGGCAGATTGACGACCTCAACTTCTCGGGCCGGGTCACTCCCGCAATGCTTTCCACCCTCCGCGTCAGCTACCTGTCGCTGTTCATCGATTTCTACTTTGCCTCTCCACTCAAGCGCGACCTGGATGGCGGCCTCAAGGTGACTCAGGACGCGTTGTGCGAGGCGCTGGGTGTGAACGACAACCGCGTGGTGGACATCCACCTGGTCAAGCGCATAGACCCGCTGAACCCGCGCATCGAGGTGCAACTGGAAGCGATTGCCCCCGACGAATGGAAGTTTGATGAAGAGTATCTCTACCTCGGCTCGGACAACCCGGCTTAGGCTGCCACTATTTCGTTCGCGTCCCAGCCAGGACCGCTACGTGCGTGTCGATGGGGTGCGGGTGCGGTACGTGGAGGCGGGCGCGGAGCATGGTGGGGTGCCCCTGGTAATCGTGCACGGTTACAACGGTAGCTGCGACTACTGGTACCCGCATACGGTGCTTGGATTGGGCGAGCGCCGGCACGTCATAGCTGTTGATTTGCCCGGCAATGGGCTATCCGGCAAGCTCCCCGTGCACAACATGCAGACGCTCAGCCACTTCATCGTGCGCTTCATTGAAAGGCTGGGCCACGAGCAGGCAGACCTCATGGGCCACTCGATGGGTGGGTTCCTCGCGGTGGCTGCCGCCGTCGTAAGGCCGGAGCGCGTTCGCAGCCTTGTCCTTGTGGACAGCGCCGGGCTGCCGGACCTCGTCAAGCACATCTGGTTGGTGCCGGTTGTGGCTCTTGCCGACTCCAGCATGAGGCAATGGCGCTACTATCCGACCTTCATCAAGATTGGGATGCGGGCGCGTGCAAAGCGCGAGTGCCTGGACATGGTGCGGAAGGACAGCATGAGTGGGTTGCTGTCGAAGCTGGACCTACCCGTCTTCATCCTGTGGGGCGAGAAGGACCGCGTGGTGCCGGTAGAGCATGGCTACTACATGGCCGAGCACATTACCGGGGCCAGGATGGCGGTGGTTGAGGGTGTGGGCCACATGCCCTTCTACGAGAAGCCCGCCGAGTGCAACAAGTTGATCCTGGACTTTATTGAGGGACTTGAGCAGCAGCCCTAGCTAGTTCGCTCGTAGGTACGGCTGCGCGCAGGTATGAGAGCTACACTGACCCGGACCCAAGAATCAAACTCCCCACCGCAGGGTGCCGCAGAGCACACTATCGAGGTGGGGGGCGTTGTCGTGCGCTACTTAGAGGCGGGCGTTGAGCAAGGCGGACTGCCTATCCTGATGCTGCACGGCTTTCAGGGTGGCGCCGACCTGTGGCTGCCTCACCCCCTACCCGCACTGGCCCAGCACTTCCACGTAATCGCGCCCGACATGCCTGGCTTCGGGGATTCGGGTCTACTGCTTGAGCAGGGCACGGAAGACTACGCGACTGCGATGCTGGCATTCATGGATACGCTGGGACACCATAGGTTCAACCTGGTAGGGCATTCGCTGGGAGCGCAGATAGCGCTTATCATGGCCTCTATGCAACCTGACCGGGTGAGCAGGGTGCTTGTGGCCGGTGGCTCAGGTCTGCCGCAAACCGGCCCGCGCTGGCTCGACCCCGTCAAGATGCTAACCGATGCTAGCTCGTGGCACTTCAAGTTGTATCCCAAGGTGTTCAAGCTGGCGCTCAAGTCAAGGGCGTTCAGGGGTGCGTCACACGCTTTGCATCACGACCATGTCACCGACCGCCTGCGGGATGTAACTATGCCCACGCTGGTGGTGTGGGGTTCTCGCGACCGCGTGGCCCCGCTGGAGCATGGCGCTTTCCTCGCGAAGCACCTGCCGAGCGCGCGCCTGGCGATCATCAGGGGTGCGGGGCACATGCCTTTTTACGAGAAGCCCGCGCAGTTCATGAAACTGGCGCGCACATTCTTCAGCGCCGACCGGGCGCAGGGGTCCGGCAATCAGGCACAGGAATAGCGTCTGAAGCCTATTTGCAGTCAAGAGGGGAGGTCTAACGTGGAGGAAACAGGCCACTTGGAGATAGACGAGCTGTTGCTGGAGGCCGAAGAAGCAGTCGCGGAAGACGCGGGCCGGCCCGAGGTCGAAGGTCCACTGGTAAGCGCCCCCCGTCCGGCGCAGGAGCACGATACCGTTGTGGTGCTCGATTTCGGGTCGCAGTACTCGCAGCTAATCGTGCGTAGGGTACGAGAGCTTGGAGTGTACGCGGAACTGCTGCCTTGTGACGCCCCGCAGTCCGAGATAGACCGTCTCCAACCCGCTGCTTACATCTTGTCGGGCGGCCCTTCCAGCGTGTACGAACCTGGCGCTCCCCAACTCCCTGAGTACGTGCTCCTTAATGAAAGGCCGGTGCTCGGCATCTGCTATGGGCTTCAATTACTGACGCGTGCCCTCGGCGGTAGTGTCGAAGGTTCGACGCACCGCGAGTACGGGCCTGCCACCATACGCCGCGTGGCCGAATCGCCGCTCTTCAAGGGATTGGGTGACACGCTGCCGGTCTGGATGAGCCACGGCGATAAGGTAACTGAGCCTCCCGCCGGGTTTGAAGTGCTGGCCGTGTCAGACAACGCTCCGGTAGCCGCTATGGGCAGGGGGCCGGTACTGGGCATACAGTTCCACCCGGAGGTGATACACACTCCCAAGGGCAAGGAAGTGCTTGCCAACTTCTTGTTCGGCATCGCAAGTCTGCGGCCCACGTGGAACTCCGCCTCCTTCATCGAGACGGCGGTGGAGCAAATACGCACCGCGGTGGGCGATGGGCGGGTGCTATGCGGCTTGAGCGGTGGAGTGGACTCCTCGGTGGCGGCGGCCCTCGTGCACAGGGCCATCAGGGATCGCCTCGTGTGCCTCTTTGTGGACAACGGGCTGTTGCGCCAGAACGAAGCAGAGGAAGTGGTCGATACATTTGGCCGCAACATGCACATGAACCTGGTGGCGGTAGATGCCGCCGATCAGTTCCTGGACAGGCTGGCCGGGGTAGACGAGCCGGAGGAGAAGCGCAAGCGCATAGGCGAGACCTTCATCCGCGTGTTCGAGCAAGAGGCGCTGAAGCTGGGGCAGTTCGACTTCCTGGCCCAGGGCACCGTCTACCCGGACGTGATCGAGAGCGCCAGCCCCGAACGTCCCTCGGCCGCCCGCATCAAGACGCACCATAACGTTGGTGGCCTGCCCAAGGACCTGCGCTTCAAGCTGGTGGAGCCATTACGCTACCTTTTCAAGGACGAGGTGCGGGAGGTCGGCTTACAGCTTGGGTTGCCCGAGGAGATAGTATGGCGGCACCCCTTCCCCGGTCCGGGGCTTGCGGTCAGGGTGCTGGGTGAGGTCACGCGCGAGCGGCTGGAGACGCTACGTGCCGCCGATGCCATCCTCCGCTACGAATTGCGGGCCGCCGACCTGATGCGCGAGACCTGGCAGGCCTTTGCCGTGCTTCTGCCGGTGCGTAGCGTGGGCGTGATGGGCGACAACCGCACCTACGCTGACGTGGTCGCCATACGTGCCGTAAGCTCCGTTGACGGCATGACCGCCGATTGGGCCAAGCTGCCTTACGACATGCTGGGCCGCGTGTCGAGCCGCATCGTGAACGAAGTGCCGCACGTCAACCGCGTGGTTTACGACATTACCTCCAAGCCTCCCGCGACCATCGAATGGGAGTAGGCGGGCTGACGGGCGCGGCAAGTGCAGGGGCGGGTGGCACACAGGCGACCGCCCGCACCGGCCGTTTGTCCGGTAGCAGTCGCCTGGTCAATCCGTGGACTATAGCCGCCGCCATCTTCGTCTTCAGCCGGTTGGTCGCCTATGGTGGCGGCCTGTGGGGCGCGAAGCAGTACGCGGACCTTAACCCGACCCTCAGCGCCGGTGGCATTGCAGATACGGTCCTCAGGTGGGACGCGGGCATTTACGTGTCTATGGCTATCAACGGCTACACCTGGGACGCAACCTACAACGCACCTGTGACAGCCGCGTTCTTTCCACTGTATCCGTTTCTCATGGCCGCTCTGTCTACGGTGCTGAGATGGTTCACACCGGGGTTCGACTGGGGCCATGCTTACCACGGCAGCTACGTCGCGGCGGGACTTCTCATCAGCGCCATCTGCTGCTATTTCATTCTCGTATTCCTGGTCAAAATGCTCGCACCCCGCATAGGATTGACAGGAGCATCTCTTGTAGCGGTAGGCATGGCAGTGCTGCCTACTTCGTTTTATCTCACCGCCCTCTACACGGAGGGCCTGTTCGTGATGCTGGTACTGCTGGCGTTTGTGCTCGCCCATTCGAGACTCCCGGCGAAGTGGCTATGTATTGGTCTGGCCGGTATGCTCGCGGCACTGACGCGTAGCGCCGGACTGCTGCTGCTGGCGGCCATGCTGCTAGAGTACCTGCGGCAACGGGGTTGGAGGTGGCGCGAGATAAGGTCTGACATAATGTTCCTTGGCCTGATTCCAGCCGGCACCGCGGTGTACGCGGCCTTCCTGTGGTGGCGCTTCGGAGACCCTTTCTGGCTCACCAGGATACAGAGCGTGCCCCCCTGGAGTCGCAACGGCGGGTACTTCTGGGAGAGTTACTACAACGCCTTGGTTACCTGGTGGACCAGTTTCAGTGGAGGCTTTGGACAATGGGACCCACTCATCCATACGGGCGGGGGGAGTCGCCTCTGGTGGGAGCTTGACCTGGCACTTCCCCTTATAATGCTTATCGGCGCGTGGGTAGGCCGCAAGAAGCTGTTCGCGTCAGAGTGGGCCTGGCTTGTTCCGAGCATTATTTTCCCACTGAGTACCGGCTCCACACAGTCGATGTCCAGGTTCGTGCTTACTATGTGGCCGGGGCTGGTCTGGCTGGGTGTAGTGCGCCGGTGGGGTAGATGGGTCGCCATCCCAGTGCTGCTCGCTTCCCTGGCGCTGATGGCCTGGTGTAGCGCACAGTTTTCATCGATTAAGTGGATTGCTTAATGAAAAAGGCTCGACTGACTTGAACTACTCTCCGTTTGCAGCAACCGAAGCACGTAGCGCGGCGCGGAACAGCGGCTGGCCGCGCGCGGTCGCTGCCTGGCAGAAGGTGCTGGTCAATGAGTGGGCGGTAGCAGCGCTCATCTTCGGGGTAACGCGTGTGTTCGCACTTGCGGGTGGCTTTGCCGGGGCCAATCGCCTGGTGCGGGAGAACCCGGAATACGGCGGAGGCTGGCTTGCCGAAATGTCCCTCATGTGGGACGCCGCACACTACGCCAACATAGCCAGGGAATCTTACGCGTTCGACCCGGCGGCACCGGCGGGCGCGAACGTGGCCTTTCCGCCTCTCTTCCCCTTCCTGGTAAACTTCCTAGCGGGCCTGCTCCGGTGGGTTAGCTTCGGTTGGGACTGGGGCAACGGAGACTACGGCGCGATCATAGTCGCGGGCCTGCTTATCAGCAACATCAGCTTCTTTGTGGCGTTGGGCCTGCTCCTGAAGTGGCTCGCGCCGAGGCTGGGGCATGCCGGGGCGGCTATGGTGGCGCTGGCCCTGGCCTCCATGCCTACCGCTTTCTTCTTTTCGGCCATCTACACGGAAAGCCTGTTCCTCGCGCTGGTGCTTGGGGCCTTGCTGGTGGCCCGCTCCGACTGGCGCTGGAAGTGGCTGTGCGTCGGCCTGCTAGGGTTGCTCGCCACGCTAACGCGATTCGCGGGGGCGCTCTTGCTTCCGGTGCTCGCGCTCGACTACTTCTCACAGATCGGCTGGCGGTGGCGCAGGGTCCGGCCTGACGTGCTATGGCTGGGGCTGGTGCCCGCCGGGGTGCTGCTGTACCTCGGCTTCCTATGGTGGCGCTTTGGCGATCCCCTGGCTATGAACAAGAGCATGGAACATGGTTGGAACCATACCACCTCGCTCTTCCTTGAGACCTACTGGAACAGCCTCGCAAACCTCTGGAACAGCCTGACCGGGGCATTTCATCCAGGCCAGGACCCGGTGCTCTACTATGGCCAGGGCAGCCGGTTGTACTTGATGCTGGACCTCGCGCTGCCGGTCCTGCTGGTGGTAGGCGCGTTTCTTGCCCGGCGGAAGCTGCTGGCCTCTGAGTGGGCGTGGCTTGCCCTTGGTATCATCTACCCGCTCAGCTTCAACATCACCTTCTCGATGGCCCGCTACGTGCTCCCGCTGTGGCCGGGGCTGATATGCCTTGGTACGCTGCGCGGGCGTATGCGCTGGCTGGCGCTGGTGGCCGTCGTCCCGGCCTTGCTGCTCATGGCCTGGTGCGCCTCGAAGTACGCGAGCGCGAGGTGGATCGGCTAAAATTCTTAGACCGAGACCTGACGTGATGGCCTCATAGTCCATTCTTCGCCCGTAAGGAAGGCATAGCTGATGAGAGTACTTGTGGTCGGCTCCGGTGCCAGAGAGCACGCCCTGGTGTGGAAGCTGGCGACCAGCCCAGGCGTCACCGACATCTATTGCGCGCCCGGCAACGCGGGCACGGGCATCCTCGCTCAAAACGTCGATCTGCCAATCGGCACCGAGTCCCAGTGCGACATTCTAGCGGGGTGGGCGTTCGACAACAGGCTTGACCTGGTGATAGTCGGGCCCGAAGTACCCCTCAGCTTTGGCATCGCGGACTCGCTGATGCTGCTGGGCGTGCCGGTGCTCGGTCCTACGCAGGCGGCGGCCCGCATAGAGACGAGCAAGGCATGGGCGCGTGACTTCATGGCCCGGCATGACATCCCGGCACCACAGTACCGGGTGGTCCAGGGCTTGGAAAGCATCAGCAACGTGCTACGCGATCCCGAGACCCGGTACCCCCTGGTGCTCAAGGCCGACGGCCTGGCGGCGGGCAAAGGTGCGGCTATCGTGCAGGATGCCTTAGAGGCTGGCGAGGCCATTACCCAGATGCAAGGCTCGGGTGCGTTGCCGGTGGACGATGCGGCGAAGATAATGGTGCTGGAGGAGTACCTGGAGGGCTTCGAGGTCAGCGCGCTTGCCTTCACGGACGGGGAGCGTGTGGCGATGATGCCCCCATCGTGCGACTACAAGCGGTTGCTCGACGGCGACCGTGGTCCGATGACTGGCGGTATGGGCGCTTACACACCCACCTCACGGGTAACGCCGGAACTATGGGGCCAGGTGGAGCGCGACATTCTTCAGAAAGCCGTGGACGGCATGTCGAGCGAGGGCATCAAGTACCGTGGGGTGCTTTACGCGGGGCTGATGCTGACAGACGAGGGGCCGAAAGTCCTGGAGTTCAACTGCCGCCTGGGCGACCCGGAAACGCAAGTGCTCGTACCCAGGTTGAAGACGCCCCTTGAGGAGATAGGTCTCGCCATCGCGGCGGGCGACCTGTCGCGGGTAGGACCTATCGAATGGACCGATGAGGCGGTGGTGGGCGTGGTGCTGGCCTCAGAAAACTACCCAGCGGGTAAGTCCTCACCCGTAGCTGTATCGGGGCTTGAGAACGTGGAAGAGGGCACTCTGATGTTCCACGGAAGCACCGAAGCCGCCGGTACCCTGGCGCTAAAGCCCTCCGTGGGCGGCACGTCGAAGCGGAAGCCTCTGTTCAGCGCGCTATTCTCAGGTCCGTCTCAGCCGGTGGCGATACCTGATGACTTCGCGCTCAAGGCCACGGGCGGCCGCGTGCTGACCGTGGTGGGCCGAGGCGCCACGCTCGCAGAGGCCCGGGACACCGCCTACCGCAATGTAGCGCGGATAGAGTTGCCAGGCGCTCAGTACAGGAGCGATATCGCGCTGAGGGAACTGGAGTCCCAATAGACGCGGCGCTAACCGTCTATCCCTTGTCCTTCAGGTTGTGCCACATGAGGATGCCCGCGATTGACTTGGCATCCCGAATCTCGCCACGCCGTATGCTCTCCAATGCCTCTGCAAAGGTGAGGCGCTCGATCTCGATGTTCTCATCTTCGTCGCCGCCCGCTTCCCCTTCGCTGAGGTCCGTCAGCAGGAAGCACTCAAGGAACTCGGTGCAGAAGCCGGGTGCCGAGTAAAAGCCTCCCAGGCGCTCCACGCGTCCCGCGCTGTATCCGGTTTCCTCAAGCACTTCGCGGCGGGCGCAGGTCTCGGCGTCCTCACCCGACTCGCGCGTGCCCGCCGGTATCTCCAGCAGCACCGCGTCGGCCGCCCGCCTGTACTGCCGCACCATCACCAGCCGGTCGTCGCCGTCCACTACCACCAGCGCCACCGCCCCAGGGTGCAACACCAGCTCGCGCGGCCTCTCCCTACCATCCGGCAGCCGCACCATCTCCTTGACCACCTTTATTAGCTTACCGTCGTATACCGTTTCTGTCGACAACCCCACTTCAGGCTCAATTGCCATTACTTTCTCCTTTGATGCCATGCGGACGCTGGACAATGGACGATGGTAGGAGACGAAAACGCAAAGGCGCAAAGAACGCAAAGGACGCGCAAAGATTAGTATTATTGTTGGCAAGAGTGCTAATCACTACTCAGTCCTCAGTCCTCAGTCCTCAGTCCTCAGTCCTCATCACTCCTATCGTCCATCGTCCATCGTCCATCGTCCATCGTCCATCGTCCATCGTCCAAACAGCGGCATATCACTTGCTCCTGTGCATTATACAGAGAAGGGGGAGAATTGCATGCCTAAAGTCGCACAGCCGCACGAGCACGTATCGGTTGAAGAGATCATACACCCGCACGAAGACATGCTGGCCGACGTGCCAGAGCAGGCCGCTGGGCCAGCCTACAGGCAGGATAAAGCCACCGCCCTGGCCGCACTGCGCGAGCCGGGAGTGCGCTGCTGCCGGTGCGATTTGTGCGCCACACGCACTCAGGTGGTATTTGGGGAAGGCTCGCCTACTGCTACCGTGCTCATCATCGGTGAAGCGCCGGGGGCCGAGGAGGACAAGCACGGCCATCCGTTCTACGGCCGCGCCGGGCAGATGCTCAACTCGATTTTGGAGGAGGTCGGCATCTCGCGGGACGAGGTATGGATCACCAACACGGTCAAGTGCCGCCCCACGGTAGTCACAGGCAAGCGCGTGTCGAACCGTGCGCCTCGCGTGCCTGAAATCAAAGCTTGCACCATCTGGCGGGTGGGGGAACTAGACATAATCAAGCCGAAGGTGGTCTGTTGTCTGGGTGCGGTAGCCGCCAAGGCGATGCTGGGGCGCGACGTGCGCATGACCCAGGAGCGCGGCCAACTGATGCCTTTCCCGCTGCCCTTGGAGGGCATGGAGGATACTGAGGTAATCCTGACCTATCACCCCTCCTACATCATGCGCCAGGAAGGGGAAGCCTACGACCGCATACGCGCGCAGGCAGTTGCTGACTTCCGAGTGGTGGAGGCCAAGCTACACGGTGCTTAGGGGCGCGAATATACCTAAACGCCAAGACGCCAAGACGCAGAGAACGCGCCAAGGTTAAGGATGGTTTTCTAGGTGCACAAAGGACCAGGGTACATGCTATCGTACTCTGGTCCTTCTTGTATACTCCAACCTTCTATACTCTTGGCGTGGTCCTTGGCGTCTTGGCGTCTTGGCGTTTAGACATCCGTTTACTATCCATCATAGTAGATGCTGAAGCCGTGCAGGTTCCTGCGCCTATGTGATATAATTAACGGATAGATGAGAATATTATGAAGGAAACATAAGAAAGAGACGACGCCGTCAAGTGGAGGAAGGTTATGCCAAGGAACTTGGTACAGAAGGTCATAGAGGCGCACCTGGTATCCGGGGAGATGAAGCCGGGTAAAGAGGTAGCAATCAGGATCGACCAGACGCTCACGCAGGACGCCACGGGCACCATGTCCTACCTGCAATTCGAGGCTATGGGCATACCTCGGGTGCGCACGGACGTGTCGGTAAGCTACGTGGACCACAACATGCTCCAGACCGGCTTCGAGAACGCGGACGACCACCGCTTCCTACAGTCGATAGCCGCAAAGTATGGCATCTATTTCTCCCGTCCCGGCAACGGCATCTGCCACCAGGTGCACCTGGAGCGATTCGCCATACCGGGCAAGACCCTGCTGGGGTCGGACAGCCATACTCCCACCTGCGGCGGCCTGGGCATGATTTCGATTGGCGCGGGCGGCCTTGATGTCGCGGTCGCTATGGGTGGCGGCCCCTTCTACATGGCAATGCCCGAGGTCTGGTTGGTGCGTCTGATAGGCAAGCGGCAGCCGTGGGTGGCCGCCAAGGACATCATTTTCGAGCTACTGCGCCGTCTGACCGTAAAGGGCGGCGTCGGCAAGATCATCGAGTACGGCGGGCCTGGCGTGGCCGACCTGTCTGTGCCGGAGCGCGGCACTATCACCAACATGGGTGCCGAGCTAGGAGCTACCACCTCGCTTTTCCCCTCGGACAAGCGCACCCACGAATACATGAAGGCCCAGGGCCGCGACAAGGACTGGGTCGAACTCGGCCCCGACAAGGACGCCGAGTACGACGGCATCATCGAGATAGTGCTGGACGAGCTTGAGCCGCTGATTTCCAGGCCGCACAGCCCCGACAGCGTGGTGCCGGTGCGTGAAGTGGCAGGCACTCCGGTTTCACAGGTGCTTGTAGGCTCCTGCACCAACTCGTCGTTCGTGGACCTGCAAACGGTGGCAGGCGTGCTCAAGGGGCAGACTGTGCACCCATCCCTCTCCTTCGGCGTGACCCCCGGCTCGCGCCAGGTCTACACCATGATCGCCCGCTCCGGCGCGCTGGGCGACCTGATCGAGTCGGGCGCTCGTATCCTGGAGTCGGCTTGCGGTCCCTGCATAGGTATGGGCCAAGCCCCTTCTTCGGGTGCGGTGTCTATACGCTCCTTCAACCGCAACTTCGAGGGGCGCTCCGGCACCCCCAACGCCCAGGTATATCTGGCCTCACCTGAGACCTGCGCGGCATCGGCGCTCACCGGCGTTATTACCGACCCGCGTTCCCTTGGTGGTAGACTTGAGGTAGACGTGCCGGACAAGTTCCTGGTGGAGGACAATATGATAGTGTCCCCCGCCGATGACCCCGACGCGGTAGAAATCGTGCGCGGGCCGAACATCAAGCCCCTGCCCATCAACAAGCCAATGACCGCCGACTTGGAAGGCAAGACGCTGCTCAAGGTGGGCGATAACATCACCACCGACCATATCATGCCCGCGGGCGCGAAAATCCTCCCCCTCCGCTCGAACATACCCGGCATCTCCGAATACGTGTTCGAGAAGGTAGACCCTTCGTTCGCCACCCGCGCCAAGGAGGCAGGCGGCGGTTTCGTGGTGGGCGGCAGCAACTACGGCCAGGGTTCCAGCCGCGAGCATGCAGCGCTCGCCCCGATGTACCTGGGTGTGAAGGCGGTGCTAGTCAAGAGCTTTGCCCGCATTCACCGCGACAATCTCATCAACTTCGGTATCTTGCCGCTGATCTTCATAGACCCGCTCGATTACGCCGACATCTCCGAGGGCGACGAGCTTCGCATGGCTGACGTGCGTGAAGTGCTCAAGTCGGGTGCCGAAACCGTGGCGGTGAAGAACGTGACCAAGGGCAACAAGTACCAGCTCAAGCACAACCTGTCGCCGCGCCAGGTGAACATCATGGTCGAGGGTGGCCTGCTCAACTACATCCGCCAGCACGGCGATGCCACCAACATCGAGCGCGAAGCCACGGCGGCGGCGCATGGCACCACGACGGCCCTGCCCACTAAGACCACCAAGGTCAGCGACCAGCCGGGCGACAAGCCCAAGCCGCTGGCCCGCGAGGAACTATTCGACCAGATGGTGGTCGAGACCTACAGCCACGAAGCGGCCGAGTTCGATGAATTCGGCCACGGACTGGCTGAGAAGTCGGACCGCAAGCTGGTGGAAGTGATATCGCCAAGCGCAGGCAATCACGTCCTGGACGTGGCGACCGGCACCGGCAACCTGGCCCTGGCGCTCGCCGACCGGGTGGGGGCGGAAGGCAAAGTGGTCGGCATCGACCTGGCGCAGGGCATGTTGGAGTTCGCCGAACGCAAGGCGCGTGCTCGCAAGGTGAAGAACGTCGAGTACAAAATGATGGACGCCCGCCACCTGGAGTTCGAGGATAACACCTTCGACCTGGTGACCTGCGGCCTGGCTGTCTTCTACTTCCCAGATATCCCCGGCACTCTGGCCGAGATGTGCCGCGTGCTCAAGCCGGGCGGTCGCCTGGTAGTGTCCTCGGCGGACCCTGAAACGGCTTTCGCGCCCTTGAGCCAGCCCTACATGGCGCGGCTGCGCAAGGTCTCAGACGAAATGGACCTTCACCCGCCTGAGTACTCCGAAACGGCCAAACTGACCCGCACCGCCGAAGGACTAGAGCAACTGTTGAAGGCGGCTGGCCTACAGCGCGTCCACGCTCGTGAGGAGTCGATACCCGTGCACTTCACATCGCCCAGCGACTGGTGGAAGTACGGGCGCGGCAGCACCTGGGGCGACCTGCTGCTTCAGGAGATGCCGCAGGAGAAGCGGCTCGAATTCGAGCAGGAGCATCTGAAGGAAATCGGGAAGTACTTCACGGACGAGGGCGTGAAGACGGGTACCCCGATACTCCTGGCAATCGGACAGAAGCCTTACGCCCACCACGCCGAGTAACCCGGACAAAGCAAATGGCCCCGCTATATCAAGCGGGGCCATTTGCTTTGCGTTCAGGAGCTAGACGTAACGCGAGTCGTCCTTGCGAGGCTCATCGCCACCGCCGAATAGTCCGCCAAGTGGTGACTGTCCGCCCAATAGGTCTTCCAATGGGTTGCCCTGCCTACCCTGGCCTTGCTGAGGCGCCTGCCCGCCGCCGAGCAATGCGCCAAGCCCACCAAGAGGGTCGCCCTGTCCCTGCTGTGCGCCCTGCCCACCCAGTAGACCGCCCAGGCCACCAAGTAAGCCGCCGAGGCCACCCAGCGGGTCGTTAGGGTCGTTCCCCATTTGTGGCAGCCCTTGTGCCGGGGCTTGCTGTGCCTGGGACTGACCACCACCCATGCGGCTCATCACCGCGCCTAACACGTGTGGCAGCAGGGCACCCACGATGCCACCTATGATGTTGGTGGCCGAAGCCGCGCCGGGGTCCATGACACCGCCCTGCGGCTGCTGCCCGCCGAACCAGTTACCCCTCTGAGCCTGCTGGGTGTTCTTCGCGCCCATGACGGCCCCGCCGAGGGCTTCGATTGCTGCGGTCTGCGTGTCCCTGCCGCTGCCCCGCGCGTTCGTGAAGCCCTGGGCCGCGGGCAAGAGCGCGTCGAGCATGCTACCCTGCCCCGGCTGCGCGGGGTTGCCTTTTTGTGCGCCACCCGCCAGTGCCTGCAACAGGGGTCCAAGGTCGTCTGTGGTGATACCCTTCTTGCCCTTGAACTCCTGCGCGGCCAGTTCCAGGCCGTTCGCATAGTATTGGGTCGCCTTGCCCTTGCCTCCACGCCGCATGGCATCTGCCGCCGCCCCAAACTGCTTACCCGCGTCACGGGTGCCCGCTTGTCGAGCGGCTTGTGCCGCTACCTGGAAGGCCGCAGCCATGCGCTGGCCGTGTGCGCTCGCTCCATGTTTCGCGCCGGTGTTGTCGAGACCGGACTGATTTTGCTTGAGCATCTGGGCAACCGAGTCGAGCAGGGTACCCACGTCTACAGTTCTGTTACTGTCCACTTTGTGACCTCCAATAGAGTTACAAATCGCCCTTACGTAGGATGGAGGCACGAAGCATGCCACAGCCGCTTGAAGTGAAACAGGTGCTAAACGCCAAGACGCCAAGACGCAGAGGACCACGCCAAGATTAATGAGGTTTGGAGAGTACAAGAAGGACCAGGGTACATGTGTCGTACCCTGGTCCTTTTACTTAGAACCCAAGTTCCCAAAGCTTGGCGTGGTCCTTGGCGTCTTTGCGTCTTGGCGTTTAGATATGCTAACTTTCGCCCACTACCCGGATGTGTAGCTCCTTAAGTGCCCGGTCGGACACATGGGAGGGGGCACCCATCATGAGGTCGCGGGCCTGTGCCGTCTTGGGGAAGGCGATTACCTCGCGGATGTTGGCTTCGCTTGCCAGGAGCATGACCAGACGGTCGATGCCTGGGGCGATACCGCCGTGGGGAGGCGCGCCGTATTCGAACGCCGATAGGAGGTGGCCGAAGCGTATCTCGATGTCCTCCGATGCGTACCCCATTAGCTCGAAGATGCGGAACTGGAGGTCGCGGTTGTGGATGCGTATAGAGCCGCTGGCAAGCTCGTAGCCGTTGCACACGATATCGTAGGCGGCCGCGCGCACCTTGCCGGGGTCGGTCTCAAGCAGGTGGGCGTCCTCCGGCAGCGGCGAGGTGAAGGGGTGGTGCGTAGAGTCCCAGCGTTTCTCCTCCTCGTTCCACTCGAACAGGGGCGGGTCGATTATCCAGGCATAAGCCATCACCGACTCGTCTATCAGGTCCAGTTTGCGGCCCATGTCGAGACGCAGGCGACCGAGCACGTCCTGGGCGCTACGTGTAGCATCAGCCACGATGAGGAGCAGGTCGCCCACTTCCGCGCCAAAGGCCGCGACAATGCCGCCGGTCTCCTCCTCGGTGAGGAACTTGGCCGCCGGGCCACGAAACTGCACGCCACCTTCCGTCTTCTCCTCCACAGCGAACCACACCAAGCCCTTTGCCCCGTACCTCTTGGCGGTCTCGGTCAGTTCGTCAAGCTCCCGGCGGGTGTAGCTCCCCGCCCCAGGCACCCGTATGCCTGCGACGGTACCGCCCGACTCAATGGCCGAGGTAAAGACGGCGAAGCTGCTACCGCGCAGCACTTCATCCAGGTACGTAAGCTCCAGCCCGAAGCGCAGGTCGGGCTTGTCGTTACCGAAGCGGCGCATCGACTCCTCGAAGGTGAGGCGAGGGAAGGGGTTGAACAGCACCTTCTTGTCGCTGACCTTCTCGGTAAGCTCCGCGAAGAGGCCCTCCATCAGGTCCAGCACGTCGTCGCGCTCCACGAAGCTCATCTCCAGGTCCAACTGCGTGAACTCGGGCTGGCGGTCGGCGCGCAGGTCTTCGTCGCGCAGGCAGCGAGCGATCTGGAAGTAGCGCATCATGCCCGACACCATAAGTAGCTGCTTTAGCTGTTGCGGCGACTGCGGTAGGGCGTAGAACTCGCCTGGGTGAATGCGGCTGGGCACGAGGTAGGAACGGGCACCCTCCGGCGTCTCGTTAGTCAGCATCGGGGTCTCTATCTCCACGAAGCCCCGGTCGTCCAGGTAGTCCCGGATGAACTTTACCACCCGGTGCCGAAGGATGAGGTTGCGCTGCATGCGCGGTCTGCGCAAATCGAGATAGCGGTACTTGAGCCGCAGCATCTCGTCCGCATCCGCGCCGCTCGCTATCTCGAACGGCAGGGGCTTGGCCTCGTTGAGTATAGTCACTTCACCCGCGACCACTTCCACTTCGCCGGTGCCGAGATTGGGGTTCACCCGCTCCTGCCCGCGCAACTCCACCATACCCTCGACCCGCATCACGTACTCGGAGCGCACGGCCTCGGCGGTCTTGTGGGCCTGGGGGTTCTGCTCGCGGTTGAACACCACCTGGGTGAGGCCGTCGCGGTCGCGCAAGTCGATGAAGATGAGCGCGCCCTGGTCTCGCCGCCTGTGCACCCAGCCGTTGAGCTGCACCCTACGCCCGTTGTCCTGCGACCTTAGCTGGCCGCACGTTACCTTCTCGTAGATCTGTCCCTGTTCGACCTCCATACGTGTCTCCTTCATCTCCGGGGTATTTGCATTTGAAGCCGCTCATCACGGCCTTGAACCTTACTTGTCCCATTTGATGTATTATGAATTGGAACTATCCTTTTCGAGGTTGCATTGAGATGATTGCCTGGATTCTTTTACTTGTACTTTTGGTTGCCGAGGTGGCGGGACTGGTGTGGTGGCTCCGCAAGGAGTACTACCCCATCATTTTCAACGGCAACGCCCCTATGATCTATAGTGCCGTTCTCGCGGCGGACTTTATCATCGCCTGGCTGGTATCGATGTCATTCACTCCTGGTGGCACTTTCGGCCTGGCCCTGCTTTCGGTGATTGGCATCTTCGTGCTGGTTGTAGTGGTCCTGCTGACGTTCTTCTTTCGGTGGATCGTCAGGGGCGACCTGACCGACATCAAGTAACACGACTGTTGCGTTCCATTTGCTGCGTAAAAAGAGGAGGGTCTCTGCTAAGAGCCCTCCTCTTCCTGTGCTCTTGAACAGCGCAGGGGCCTAGCCGAGGTTGTCCTCGGCGTTGGCATTAGCGTTATCCGCGCTGTCAGTATCTTCAGTGTCTCCAGCGTCTTCAGTATCGTCACTCGCACCGTCAAGGCCTACGCTTACTACGTCGTCCTCTTCCTCGGTCGGGCGAATCGACTCTAGGTAAGCCTCCGGCTCCAGAAGAGCGCGGGTGGCTTCCTCGGACGACATCCCATCACCGTCCGGCGCGAAGCCGGGCAGCGAGTTGAGGTAGTCATCGACGGCCGCATCGTTGTACTCGCCGGGGTACTCGCCCTCGAAGTCGCCTGGACCCTCAGAGTGGGACAGGTAGTCATCGATGTTGGCACCCGCCGTCGATATGATGCGCAGGTCGCCACCATCGGCACCGTAGCGAGCGCCCGAACCTGCCGGGATCAGCTTGCCGATGATGACGTTCTCCTTGAGGCCGCGCAGGCGGTCCACCTGGCCGTTGATGGCGGCTTCGGTGAGCACCCTGGTGGTCTCCTGGAAGGAGGCGGCCGACAGGAACGAGTCGGTCGAGAGCGACGCCTTGGTGATGCCGAGCAGCACTGGCGTGGCGGTAGCCGCCTCGCCACCCGCGGCTATCGTCCTGGAGTTGACATCCGCGAACTGGAACCGCTCCACCATCTCGCCGGGCAGCATCTCGGTGTCACCGGGGCCGTCGATACGCACCTTGCGGAGCATCTGGCGCACGATGATTTCGATGTGCTTGTCATTCACGTTCACACCCTGCGAGCGGTACACGCGCTGCACTTCATCCACCAGGTAGCGCTGCACCGCCTCGCGACCGAGGATGTGCAGGATTTCCTGCGGGTTCTGCGCGCCACGTGTGAGGGGCTGGCCCGCCGATACGCGGTCGCCGTCGCGGACCTCGAACTGCGCGCTGTGGGGTACCGAGTACTCCCTTAGCTCGCGGTCCTCACCCCGCACGATCAGCCGCTTGCGGCCCTTCTCCAGCACCACCGTACCGGACATGCGGGCGACGGTTACGTCGTCCTCTTCGCCCTTCATGTTGGAGCGGAAGAGCGGCATGCCTTCCAGCACCTCGGCCCCCTCTTCCACGAGCAGTTCGTGGTTGCGGGGCAGGGGGTACTCGTCGTCATAGATTTCGCTGTGGGTCAGGCGGACCTTGGTCTCGCCCGTCTCTTCGCGCAGGATATTCACCACGCCGTCGATTTCCGCGAGTATCGCCTGGCCCTTGGGCACGCGAGCCTCGAACAGTTCCTCGACGCGGGGTAGACCCTGCGTGATGTCTTCGGTAGAAGCCACGCCGCCGGTGTGGAAGGTGCGCAGGGTAAGCTGCGTGCCCGGCTCACCGATGGACTGTGCGGCGATGATGCCCACCGCCTCGCCCAGGTCCACAACCCTGCTGTTGTGCAGAGCGCGACCGTAGCACTTCTGGCATACACCGTGATTCACGTCGCACATGAGCGCGGAGCGTGTCATGATACCGAACTTGGCCTTCTCGGCGTTCGCGATCTTGTCTAGCTCGTCGCCTCGGCGGCCTTCCTTCTGCAACCTGTCGCGCAGCGGCTGGACCGACTCCTCGACGCTCCTCATGAAGTCGTTGAGCGCCTCTTCGGTTAGCTCCTCGTTGGCGTCAACGATGATTTCACCTGTTATCGCGTGGGTAACAGGGTGCGCGGCGTAGCGGCCGATTACGCGCTGTGCCAGGTTGTCGGCAACATCGCGCCCCGGCCACGCTATCCACACGCCCGATGTGGAGCCGCAGTCCTCGGTCGTGACGATCACGTCCTGGGCTACGTCCACGAGGCGGCGGGTCAGGTAACCGGCGTCCGCCGTGCGCAGAGCGGTGTCGGCCAGACCCTTGCGGCCACCGTGCGTCGATACGAAGTATTCCAACACGGTCAGACCTTCGCGGAAGTTCGAGCGGATCGGCATCTCGATGATGCGCCCCGACGGGTCGGCCATGAGACCGCGCATGGCGGCCAACTGGCGAATCTGCTTGAACTTGGCCTTGGTCGCGCCGGAGTTAGCCAGCGTGTAGATGAGGCCGTAGGGGTCCATCACCTTTTCAAGCTCGGAAGTTAGCTCGTCGGTGGTCTCGTTCCAGATGCGGATGACCTCCTCGTAGCGTTCCTGCTCGGTGATGATGCCCCGGCGGTAGCTCTTCTCGACCGTGTCCACGTCGGCGTCGGCCTTGGTGAGGCGTTCCGGCTTGGTGCGCGGGATTTCGATGTCGGCCACGGCCACGGACATGCCCGACTTGGTGGCGAACTGGAAGCCCAGCCGCTTGAACACGTCGGCCACCTCGGCGGTGCGGCGCGAGCCCATCTTGAGGTGCACCTCGGCCATGAGGCCGCGCAGGGCACCCTTGTCCATCGCCATGTTGCGATAGGGGATGCGCTCCTCGGGGGATAGCTCCTCGTT
>DASVRN010000225.1:0-12861 GCA_036388595.1 Chloroflexia bacterium | reverse complement strand
TTAACACTCTTGGCGTGGACCTTGGCGTCTCCGCGTCTTGGCGTTTAGCTCTTAAACATGCTCTCTGGATCAAAGACGGCTTCCCCTCCGATGGCGGTGGCGAGGGGGTGTGCGTCCTTTAGCTCTTTGGGGTCAACGGTGAAGATGTCGCGGTCGAGGATGAGGAGGTCGGCTGCCGAGCCGGGGGTGAGGGTGCCGGTCACGCCGGGGAGATAGGGGGCGGAGAGGGCTGCCCACTCGGTGTAGGCGCGGACGGCCTCTTCTACCGTGAGGCGCTCTTGCGGGTACCAGCCTTCTTCCGGTTGGTCGTCTGCGTCCTGGCGCGTGACGGCGGCGTGGATGCCGAGGAACGGGTTGGGTGACTCCACCGGCGCGTCGGAGCCGAATGCCAGGTGCGCCCCCGCCTCCAGCAGGCTCCTCCAGGCATAACCGTAGCGCGAGCGGGCACCCCATAGGCGGTCGGCGGCGTGCATGTCGGAGGTGGCATGTATGGGCTGCATCGAGGCTACCACGCCCAGCGCGGCGAACCTCGGCATGTCGTCCAGGTGGACAAGCTGCGCGTGCTCGATACGGTGAGGCATGTTCGGCGGTAGGGGCCTGGTAATCCGCGAGCGAGTCTTCTCGAACGCATCCAGCACGCGGCGGTTGGCGGCGTCACCTATGGCGTGGATGGCGCACGGGATGCCCGCTTCGGCGGCCTGGACGATGGCTTCCTCCATCTCCTCCTGCGGGATGGTACTGATGCCGTAGTTAGCCGTGGTGCCCTCAAACGGCTCCAGCATCTGTGCGGTCATCGAGCCAAGGGAGCCGTCGCTGAATATCTTCACCGGGCCGGTCCTGAGCCGCTCTGAGCCGAAGCCGGTGCGCAAGCCTATGCGGATCGTCTCATCCAGGCGGTAATACGCGAGCAGGTGCACCACGCGCATCTTTAGCTCGCCAAGCGCGTCAAGCTCCTGCAAGGCATGGAAGGCATCCGGCCCCTCCGGGCTATGGAACCCCACCAGGCCCATGCTCGTGAGCACCTTGAAGCCGTCTCGCATGGCCGCACGCGCATCACTCCGCGCCTCGTCTATGGCGTTGCGCATGATGCGGGTGGCGCTCTCGTAGAAGAGGCCGTTCGGCTCGCCCGCCTCGTCCGTGCCGATAGCCGCGCCCGCCGGAACCGGGGTATCGCGCGTGACCCCCGCCCGTTGCAGCGCCAGGCTGTTCACCCAGCAGCTATGCAGGTCTTTGCGGTCGAGGTATACCGGGTTCTGCGGGGCCGCACGGTCAAGGTCGTGGCGGGTGGGGTAGTCGGGGGGCGACCAGAGGTTGTTGTTCCACCCGCCGCCTATCACCCAGCGGCCCGGCCCAAGCTCCCGCGCCTTGTCGGCCACTATGCGCAGCGCCTCCTCTTTGGAGCGCACCCCCTCCAGGTTGACCAGGGCCAGGCTGCGGGCATAGTCGAGGAAGTGTATGTGCGCGTCAATCAGCCCCGGAATTATGGCCCTGCCCCCCGCGTCTATGCGCCTGGTCACGTTCGGCAGGTACTCCAACTCACGCGAACTGCTTACAGCCACAATCTTCCCATCCCGCATGGCTATAGCCTCTGATTGCGGCCTGCGGGGGTCCATCGTGTAGACGCGGGCGTTCGTGATGATGGTAGTTTCGGGTGTGGGTAGCGTGCTCCAGGTTGTCATGACGTCTCCTCTGCTGGGATTGGCCGGATATTATAGCATGGGGCGCACAAGGTTCTGGTAAGATATGACTTATTAGCGTACCTGGCCTGGAACTTTCCGGCACCATTTCCTGTTAAGTGTAATCAGGAGGTGAGCGATGAGAAACAGACTGGCTTGTGCCCTGATGCTGGCGCTCGTCTTATGCTGCCTGCAAATCGTAGTGCCCCGGAAGGCACTCGCTTGCAGTTGCATGATGCCGCCCTCCGTACAAGCCTCCGTGAGCGATGCCGACGCGGTGTTCCTGGGTACCGTCATCAGCGTCACTCCCAGGAACAGTGCTGGCCCTAATACATGGGCATCAAACGAGGTAGCGTTTTCGGTCCGGGCAGTTTGGAAGGGGGTAATGCGACCGCAGGCTCTCCTGGTGACCGGTTCCGGAGGGGGCGATTGTGGTTTTGTTTTCAACCCAGGCGACACTTACCTGGTTTATGCGTACAGCAGCCACCCAGGCGCCCCTGTCATTTCTATTGGTAACCTCAGATTTGAGATTCCTCTCGGCACGCAGCAATTTGGCACAAGTATATGTACGAGGACGGTTCCGCTTGCACACGCTGCTTCGGACCTGGCGCAACTCGGTCCCGGCGCCCAGCCCACGCAAAACGACCTTACGGGCTTTGTGCTAGACAACCTGTTGGCCGTTATAGCAGGTGTTGCCGCCCTGATCATAGTGCTGGTTCTCTATTTACTCAGGCGCAAGCGGCGTCGGACCTTCAGGCTCAAGCCGTAAGCGTGCCCTGTGCTATAATGCGCGTGCCGGGCGCAAACCGAGGCTTACCAGCTTGGAGGGAACGATGGCGGACGCACAATCTGCGGGTGAGGGACGCGTGGCCGTGGTCGGTACGGGTAGCTGGGGCACCACCCTGGCGATACTGGCTTCACGGCAGGGCCGCCCCACGCATCTGCTGGCCCGCACGCCCGAAGAAGCCGCCCGCCTCGCCTCCGACGGCGAGAACCGCCGGTTCCTCCCCGGCTACCCCTTCCCTCCCGGCCTCGTCACCACCGCCGACCCCGAGGAGGCCCTGCGCGGTTGCGACATGCTGCTCATGGTGGTGCCTTCGCAGACGATGCGCGCCAACATCCTCACGCTCAAGCCCCACTTGCGCCCCGGCGGGACCATTGTTGTAAGCTGCGCCAAGGGGCTGGAACTCGGCACGATGCTCCGCATGAGCGAAGTAATAGTGCAGGAGCTTGGCGCGGAGTGGGACGAGTGGGTAGGCGCGCTGTCGGGGCCGAACCTGGCGAAAGAGATCGTGGCCGGCAAGCCAGCTACCACCGTTATCGCTGCCAGCAGCTTAGATACGGCCCGCAAGGCGCAGGAGCTGCTCACTGGTGGGCGCTTCAGGGTATATACCAACCCCGACCTTATAGGTGTGGAGCTTGCTGGGGCGCTCAAGAACATCATCGCGCTGGCAGCGGGCATGGCGGACGGCATGGACGCGGGCGACTCCACAAAGGCGGCCCTCATCACGCGCGGGCTGGTGGAGATCGGGCGGCTGGGGCTGGCCGCCGGGGCCGCGCTCTTCACCTTTGCCGGGCTGGCGGGCCTGGGCGACATGATCGCCACCTGTGCCTCACCGCTATCGCGCAACCGCACGCTGGGCGAGATGCTGGCGCGGGGCAAGACGCTTGAGCAGGTGAAGGCCGATTTCGGCGGCCAGGTAGCCGAGGGGGTGACCACCACCGTCGCCGCTCGCGAGATGGCCGCGAGCAAGGGCGTGGAGATGCCTATCACAGAGCAGCTATACCAGGTGCTGTTCGAGGGCAAGCCGCCCATGTCGGGCCTGAACGCTCTGCTGACAAGAGAGCCGACCGACGAGTTCCTGTCGCTGGGGGTTAACGGCGAGGAAGCTTAGAAATGCCCTAGCTTGGATAGGTCTTCCACAGGCTCTTCTTCTTCGCCGGCGTTGGCGCGGGCCACGTAGTAGTCGAGCATGCGCGTGAGCGGCCTTGCCGTGACCGCCCCGTACACCAGGCCACCAAGCCCGACAGTCAGTATGAGCACCTCTACGGGCCCGCCTATTCCCCCCATCAAGGACGAGAAGATTATGGCGATAGTCGCAGCCAGTGCGCCCGCTATCATGTTGGGTATCACCCAGGCACCCTGCGGGTCGAGGTGGCGCAGAACGCTCGGCCTTTGCGCGAAGCCCATCAGCACGCCCGCCACGCCTCCGCCCACCACGTAAAACATGATGCCGATGATGACGATTGCCACGCCGCCTACCGTTGGCCCCAGCACCCAGGCCGCGATGCCGCCTAACGCTGAGAACAGCACCCACTCGCCCAGCAGCGGGCGTTTGGTGAAGTATTGCAACACCAGCCCCTGCACCAGCCCCAGAAATAGGCCATCCAGCAGGCCAAGCACGGCAAAAGGCAGCGCCAGCTCCAGCATCGCGCCGGGCTCGCCTGAGCCGCCCCAGGTGACGAACAGGCTCACGATACCGAAGGCGCTTATGCCGGCTACGTGTCCGAGGGCATTCGCCAGTATCCAGTAGATCCAGGCATTGCGCATGGATTGTGCGACGGGCTGAGTGGTTGAGGGTTCGTTGGTCGTTTTTTGAAGGGCCATATAGATTATTGCTCGCTAGGTTGATGCTGCTTCCAACTTGTACGTGAACTGGAAGCTCGTACAGATATTACATTATGGCACATATCCTGGCAAAGTAGCTTGCATGAAGTCATGGCTCCGGTGTGCCGGTGGCAGGATCGGGCAGACTCCAGGCGTTCAGGTACTCGCCAGATGCCCAGTAGACGAAGCCATGGGATACTGTAGGCCCTGTCCAAGTTCGTCCTGCGTCCTGGGGTTCTATTGAGTGCAATAATGTGCCGGTATGCTCGTCATATACGTGCAGCACGCCGTTCAGATTCAGGAATATGAGGCCATTAGCAACGGCCATGTTCCCTAATGCGAAAGTAGGGAGCGGCACAGGCGTCCAACGATCTACTCCGGTGGCCGGGTCCACTGCGTACAAGTGGCTGCGGGTATCTTTGTACCCTTCAAAGAATAGCGTACCGCCCTGCCCGAACGTGGGGTCGTAAGCCGGGGTCATAGCAATCGCCGCGTTTTCGTACCTGGCCCAGATAGGCCCTGCGCTGATGCTGTCGATAGCATAGGCGTGAATAGCCCCGTCTTTGTGGATAGCGGCTACCAGGGTGCGACCCTGGCTGTCGCTGAAGATAACAGGAGTGCTACCCCAGTCCTGGTCGTCGTTCAGCGCTCCTTGCTGATTAGCCTGTATTACGTCCAGGCTGAGTACATCCAACGACAGCAGCGCCCGGTTCAACGGCCCGTTATAGCCTTCAAAGTCCTCGCCGGTTGCCACTACAAGCGTCCTGGCGTCGGGGCTGAGAGCGGGGGCGTTCCATACGCCTCCACCTGCCTTGCCCTCCGGCACGACAAAACGGCTCGACATACGCCTGCCACTGCTCAGGTCAACGCTGCGTACTTCTCCGCGCACCGATGGATTGTCGCATTGGGCCGAGGCGCCATAGTAGGCCCTGCCGTGGGCAAGCAGAGGAGACGCCCAGGCGAAGCCACTTGGCCCCACGTCCAGGCGATCGCGCCAGAGGGTCGCGCCCGTATCCGCGGTCAGCCCGTAATAAGCGCCATCGCCGCCTCCCACGACTACTATGGAACCTGAAATAGCAGCTGTAGAGCCGATCCCCACTTCGATCCCTACGTCCGCGCAATTTGTAGCTGCGTAGCCCAGGCTGACTTGCCATAGGGGAGCGCCGGACGACGCATCGAACGCAAAGAAGTTGGCCCCAGTAGTCGCGCTTCCACCAATGTAGAGGCGGCCGTTTGCCACACTGGGCGCGCTGCCTGAGGGTAGCCCTCCGGGGTTGACCAACGCCCGCCAGCGTGGTGCCAGGCTGTCTATATTGGAGGCAGCCAGCGTTTGCTCGTCCGGGTTGAAGCTCGTACGGCTGAAGTTGCGCCCCAACATGGGCCAATCCCCAGGGGCTACGGGTGCCAGGGCAAGTGCGCTATCCTTGTTAGTAGTGGGCATGCCTATACCTGGAGCTACATAGACGAACGCAGCAACCAGCGCGAGTAAGAGGATGGACGACAGGAAGATTAGAGCGTGTTTGAGTCGCATAGCATTCCGCGCCCGTATTTGGTGCAGCCAGCTCAGAAACAGATACTTGGAACCTAGGGCTGTTCTGAAAGCACCCAGGGAATATTGCAGGAGATCTCCATTTGGAGCACAGGCTTGGGAAAGTCGTCTGGAACCATGTCCACATTAGTGTGGAACTTGATCGAGAAGCCTTTGTGGGGTTCATCAACACTAACGTGTTTGGTCTCGGGATCGATTTGTAGCATTGTGTCGTCGCTCTTAACAAGATTGCCTACAAGATGATACCACCCACCATAGAAATGAGTGCCATCCTCATTCTCTATGATCTCATACACCTCAATTGGTCTTATCGGGTCTATACCCAGGTCGCTGCATATCTTCAGAAAGGAAGCCGGTAAGAATTGGTGTGCCTCTCCGAAGTTCCGGCAGTACGCACACGTGCATGATGCGTCCGAACCCACAAGCGGTAGTGAGGTGTATGCTGCTCTCGTAGCTTCAATATCGACTTTCAGCACCCACTCCCCTAAACGTGCACTGGACGCATGCCTGCTTAAATTTCTTCGTTGCGTTAGTCGCCTAAACCACTTCATAGGTGTGGGTTGCAGAGCGCTAACCTTCCCTGTCGAGCGACTGCACCAGCCTCTCCACCTGCTGCGGGACCGGGTTGAAGGGGTCGCGCAGGAGGATGGTCTGCTCGCGGTGGGGGCCGACCGACACCATGTCGATTGGCGTTTGCAGGATGCCGGTGATGCGGTCGAGGTAACGCCGGGCGTTGTCGGGCAGGTCCGACCACTTACGCGCGCCCGAAGTGTCGGCCAGCCAGCCTGGGTACTCCTCGAACTGCGGCTCCACCTGCTCAAGCATCTGGATGTCGGCGGGCATGTGGTTCAGGTGGGCGTCGTTCACTTTGTAGGCGGTGCAAATCCTGATCGTTTCCATCTTATCCAGCGCGTCCAGCCGGGTGATGGCAAGCCCGGTGACGCCATTCAGCAGGCACACGTACTTGCCCGCCACAGCGTCGAACCAGCCTACTCGCCGGGGGCGGCCGGTGACGGTGCCGTATTCGCGGTGCCCCTCACCGCCTTGCTCGCGCAGGAAGCCGGCTAGCTCCCCCTGTAGCTCGGTGGGAAACGGCCCCGAGCCCACGCGCGTCTGGTAGGCCTTGAACACGCCAACGATGGAGCTAAGCTGGTTGGGTGGCGTGCCTGACCCGACGCACATGCCAGCCGCCGTGGGGTTGCTGGAGGTCACGTAGGGGTAGGTGCCGAAATCGAGGTCGAGCAGGGCGGCTTGCGCGCCTTCCAGCAGCACGCTACGGTTGTCAGCAATGGCGCGGGAGATGACAAGCTCGGTCGGCATGATGTGCTTGCGCAACCGCTGGCCTTGCTCCACGAGCCGCAGGTAGGTTTTGTTCACGTCCAGCGTCTTGGTCTTGTAGACCTGCGACAGGAGAGCGTTCTTGGTAGGTATTACCGAAGAAAGCTTGGTGAGCAGCGACTCGTCGTTGAGCAGGTCGCCCATGCGGATGCCGACTCGGGCCGTGCGGTCCACGTAAGCGGGTCCAACGCCCCGGCGAGTGGTACCGATGGGGCCGGTGCCGGTGCCCTCGCGTGCGTCCTCCTCCAGACCGTCCAGTAGCTTGTGGTAGGGCATGATGACGTGGGCGCGGTCGCTGATGAGGAGGCGCGACACGTCCACGCCCGCCGCCGTCAGTGTGTCCATCTCGTCCAGCAGCACCTCAGGGTCAACCACCACGCCGTTGCCGATGATGGAGACGGCCTGCGGGTTGAAGATGCCGGAGGGGGTGAGGCGCAGGCGGAACGTGCCAAGCTCGTTGACGATGGTATGCCCGGCGTTGGTGCCGCCGTTGCAGCGCGCCACCACACCCGCCTGCTCGGAAAGCATATCAACTATCTTGCCTTTACCTTCGTCGCCCCACTGGCAACCTATGACTGCTACTACTGGCATGATGCTCCGCTAGTGATGAGGACTGAGGACTGAGGACTGAGTATTGGTGCACCTGAAAACTAGACTTTAGGCTTTTGTGCGTCGCGTTGCTTTTCGACGGACGCTCTTAAGCCTCCTATGATTCTGCCTACTTCTTCGGCTTGCAACATTATCTGCCTGAAAGTGCCTTCCTCGATATAGCCTATGTCCAGGGCCACGTATAATTGTGACCGTAATTCGGCACATGACGACTTTGCGATAGATAGGAAGTGGTGGAATTCTGCCCGGCTGCCTCGCTCGAACCCTTCAGCCAGATTGGACATGATAGAAACTGCCGCCCGTTGAATTTGCCCTGAAAGACCAAAGTCCTTTGCGAATCTTCCCTGCTGCGTTACTCCATAGATGTCTCGCGTAAGAACCCTAGCCTTTTGCCAGGCAACCAAATCCTCAAAACGTTCTATCTTCGTTTGCATCAGGTTATCTCACTCAGTCCTCAGTCCTCAGTCCTCATCACTTACTTCACCACGCGCAGGTGGTCGCGCCCACTCGCCTGCTTTGGCGGCCTGCCTCTGCGCCTCTGTGCCGGTTGCTGGTCTTCTGCGCCTGCTGCAAGATCGCTGGTGATTTCGGCTCCGGGGTCGGGCTGTTCGGGCTGGTCGCTCTTCTTGGCGCGGCCTTTGCGCTTGGGCTTGGCTTCGCCGTCTTCGTCTTCGACTGCGACCTTGGTGCGGCCCGAGAGGAAGGTCTCTATGTCGAAGTCGCCGGAGAGCTTCTTTTCATCGAACTCGGCCTGCATTTGAGCCAGCTTCTCGGTGAGGCCGGGCACTACCTCGGCGGCATCGACGATATTATACCTGTAACCCTGCTCGGTCAGGAATAGCTGCCGGTTGGTAGAAAAGTCCTGGTCTTTGGTGTCGCGGGTGACGAGCGAGTAGAAATTGGCGATGGCGCCATCTTTCTTGGGGCGAAGGATGCGGCCCAGGCGTTGCGCCTCCTCCTGCCGCGAACCGAAGGTGCCGGATACCTGTATCGCCACGTTGGCATCGGGCAGGTCGATAGCGAAGTTGGCTACCTTGCTCACTACCAGCATCTTTAGCGTGCCATTGCGGAACTGCTCGTACAGCCTGTCGCGCTCCACGTTGGGCGTCTTGCCCGTGACTATGGGCGCGTCGAACCGCTTGCTGATTTCCTTTAGCTGCTCGATGTACTGGCCTATCACCAGCACCGAGTCCGTAATGTGCCGCTCCAACAGCACTTCGAGCGCGTCCATCTTGAGCGGGTTCTCGGCGGCGATGCGGTACTTGATGCGGCTGTCGTCCACCAGCGTGTAGGCCATGCGCTCCTCAGGGGCGAGGGGCATGCGGACTTCCGTGCACTCGGCGGTGGCGATCCAGCCCTGGGCTTCGAGGTCCTTCCAGGGCACGTCGTACTTCTTGGGGCCTATTAAGGAGAACACATCCGTCTCGCGGCCGTCCTCGCGCACCAGAGTGGCGGTGAGGCCCAAACGGCGGCGGGCCTGTATCTCGGCTGTCACGCGGAACACCGGGGCGGGCAGCAAATGCACCTCGTCGTAGACGATGAGGCCCCAATCATGCCGGGTGAACAGGTCGAAGTGCGGGAACTCGCCTATCTCGCCGGTCTGCTCGTTCACCATAGAAACGGAGGGGCGGTAGGTGAGTATCTGGTAGGTGGTGACGGTGACCGGCTTGATTTCCTTCTTCTCGCCCGTGTACTCGCCCACCTGGTCGGGAGTGAGGTTGGTCTTGTCGAGCAGTTCGGCTATCCACTGGCGCACGGCCGTAGTCGAGGGGGTAAGTATGAGGGTGTGGGTCTGCGCCTGGGACATGGTGCCCATGCCCACCACCGTCTTGCCCGCCCCGCACGGCAGCACCACCACGCCGCTGCCACCGTGCACCGTGCCCCCGGCCCAGAAGGCGCTCACGGCGTTCTCCTGGTAGGGCCGTAGGCCGAATGCTGCGGCGTCACGCGCGCTGCTATCTCGCAGCACGATGTCGAGCGTAGCGCCGTCGGTGTAGCCCGCGAGGTCCTCGGCAGGGTAGCCGAACAGGACGAGGGCGTGTTTGACGTGGCCTCTCATGCGCGGGTCGATCTGGAGGGTGTTGCGGTCGGGTTGGCCGAGCACGCAGGGTTGTATCTTCTTGTTGCGGGCGACCTCGGCTATGAGCATGGGGTCTTCCGAGCGCAACAGGAGATGGCCGCCGTCTCTGAGCAGTTTGATACGGCCAAAGCGGGAGACGTAGTCCTTTATGTCGGTGATTACGTTGCCGGGGAGGTCGAATTTGCTGTACCGCTCCAACGTGCCCAGTATCGCGTCTATGCTGATGCCCGCGGAGGCGGCGTTCCAGAGGGAGAGGGGCGTGATGCGGTAGGTGTGGATGTGCTCCGGGCTTTTTTCGAGTTCTGCAAAGCGAGCAAGCTCGTCGCGGGTGGCCGAATAGAGGGGGTTATCGACTTCGAGCAGGAGCGAGCGGTCGCTCTGCACGATGAGGGGGTTCTGGGGTTGGTAAGCCATGCTTTTCCTCAGCTTTCCGCCATGCGCGCCGGATATCAGCTACTTTGCTGACAATAAATAGGGTCAACGCAGCGTTCTTTCCGCGCACAGTAGACCATCCGCGGATTCTAATTGTACCACAAGGCTGATGGCCTTACCAAAGGGCAGCGGATGTGGAAAGGGGCTGCTGGATGTGCAAAACATCTCTTGACGACGCTGGAATTACAGGGTAGTTCTGTAGGAACACGGATGCAGGCGTAGGACTTTGTATCGTTCAGGCTCGGTACCAAGGGCTTATTGTGGAGTGTATCTGTACACCTTAGACTTACCTTACGCGTGGCATTGTCCCGAAGCATCGCCCTGCGCACCTAATGTGACATATATAACGTTACCGTTCATCAATCGATTCCCACCTGGCTGGAACAAATGCGAACGACGACAAAATGCCCCGATCTACATAGACGCGTCCGGCACTTCACCCGCCTGACCTTTGCCAGCACGTTGTGGGCTTTGCTAAATGCGTACTGGATCGTCCAGGAGCTTGGCCCGCAGCCTTATTACCTTGGGCTCCTGGCACTAACGTTCCTGGGCACCTGCGTGGTGGGACTCAACCTTGTTCGCCTGCGACGGTTGTTGAGAGACCCGGCTACGCCCGATGTGCCGGATAGGGGCTACCTGGTGCCGGTAGTGTGGACCCTCCCGCTCAACGATGAGTCCGAAGTCGGCAACGTTAGCTGACTGTGGTGTAACCTTCCCACTGTAATCCCCATTTGTAGATAGTCTCACCTGGAGGTCGAAGATTTAGTTTAGGTCTTTCGTACTCTCCCGGTACTCCATCCTGCCGATTATCCGGCACTCTGTTTCCCCTTACAGTAGACCGTGGACCTCTCACATAAGAAAGATAGGACCCGCACAAATATCGTCCATGCACTCGTCATCCCAGGCAGCACAAATACAAGAGGGCGCTTTATTTAGAGCGGCATATAGATAGGGGGTAGGGAGATGAGAGAACTGCAACAAACAGCACCTGGGGGCAGCATCGGCAGTGCCAGGGTTGCGACTCCGAAAGTACGACAAGAGAAGCCTTCGTCTCTGCGCGCCACGCTGACACGGGTCGCATGGCTTGCTATTCTGCTGGGCCTGGTAGTCGAGGTCTTGCTGGTCGCGTCTCGTATGGGCGCGTTGCCTTTCGAGGCCGCCGTGGCCGAGCTTGTGAACAGGGTGTCGTGGTCGGTGATAGTGTGCGTGGGCCTGGCATTAGGCGATACGCTGGCTGAGGACAAGCCTCTGTGGCTGGGTCTCTCGGGACTGGCTACCGCGCCGCTGGCCTTCACCATAGCGCGTGGTCTTCACAAGGGCACATCTGAGTTGTTGGAAGCCAAAGCGCCCCTGGAAAGTATAGCCCCGTTGCTGGCGGGGAGCATACGCGGGCTGGAGTACATGTGTCTGGGGCTAGCTATATTCTGGCTGAGCCGGCGCGTTCGTGCCTCGGCCCCTGTGTACATCGGCACCGGCCTGCTCATCGGCCTGGTGTTTGGGCTGGTGATGCTGGCCCTCAACCCGGCGGTTATGTCGTCCATGGCTACCATGCTGGTGTGGAGCGTGAACGAACTGCTCTTCCCGGTGGGCTGCGCCCTGGTGTTATTCGCTTCCGAGGCCCTGGGCGACAAGCTCAAGAAGTAACGGTGGGGCCACTGGCGCGACATGAAGGAAGCCTCCACTCTCTAACGATAGAAAGCAAACGAGTGCGGGTCTTTGCTGGCCCGCACTCGTTTGCGCTTCTTGCTCAAGGCCCACGTGAGGCAAAATGCCGCCGCAGCGCCTAGAGTATCTATAGTCAGGTCATAAGCGTTGTCCGGAGAAAGCCATTGGTCCTTGAAAGGGGCCTGTAAAGCCTCCTGGGCCAGGCCCACCGGAAGCATCAACCCGAAGTAGGGCCAGTAGCGAAACTGCAGACGCGGAAAGGTCGCCAGCAGCACAAGGCCGAGCAGAAAGTGTAAGCCGAAGTGGCCGAGTGTGTGCGCTGCTGCCGTGCGGAATATGGTATTCATCGCTCTGCCAAAGTCGGGCCAGGCTGCGGCAAGTCCTATGGCTGGAAATAGCACCCAGGCCAGCATTAGCAATAAGAGCAGCGAGCGTGTGTGTGGCTTCATGCTATTGAGCAGGTTGAGCAAGTCATTGTTGCAGTTGCTGAGTTTGTGGGACCAAGCCCCTTCCTTGTCATTTCGAACGCAGTGAGAAATCTCGTCCCTCACCACCCAAAGTTACTTTGTTCTTACAGCACTACAGGCACTACAGAAAAGTGCAACATCCCGGTAGAGGACGAGATTTCTCACTGCGTTCGAAATGACATGGTGGGGCTTGGTTAGACAATTGTGACGTGAGGTGAATGTGAACGCCACAAGGTTGGGTTCTATATGGTCATGTATGTACAACTTGCGACAAGCACATTTCAAGCACCTGGGTGTACTTGCCTTTGCATCTGGTACCTCAGACCTGCTCCCCCGGCTGTATCTCCCGCTTGCGCCGCCTGGTGAAGCGGTAGCTCGGTTCGTGGCCCCAGGCGATAATGCGGCCCGCCTCTATACCTACGCCCCCGCGCTCAGGT
>DASVRN010000224.1:0-2035 GCA_036388595.1 Chloroflexia bacterium | reverse complement strand
CCTTGGAAATGCTGGTTACTTGTGGCTCATCACTTTCGCTCATAAAGCCTCCGCTCTGCCTTGTCTATGTCCCGTGCGCTCAGGACTAATGCCCTATTATCCGATTTGCGGACGAAAAACACAAAAGTATCTCCCGCCATCAGTCTGTCCACTAGCTGAGTATACGTCTTGTCCCGCCCGGTTCCCTGTTTCAATAAAGCGATACCTGGGCCGATTGAAAAAGACTTCTTCAACTTCATCCTGGCTGACGTGGTGCTTGACAGCCAACTTCTCCAGAATGTCAGGCAACCAGATGAAGTCGTATTCCCTCAAGACAGACCCGGTTGGCTTTTCATGCAGTCACAGGGACTCGAACTCTTCAGCCTCTATCCCTGCTTGTCTCAAAATACTCCGGATGGTGCCAACCGCTATCTCTTTGTGCTTCGGTACGCTTGCCGTCCTCAATCCCTGCTCGGTTGGCTTGGCGAACTTGACGTGACTACCTTTCTGACTGACCTCCGCGAATCCAGCAGCTTCCAATCTCCGCTTTACCTCGCGGTAGGGCAGCGGTCTAAGCGGCACTGATCTCCACCTCTATTGATCGTGTCTCTGGATACGCCGTAGCCCTTGGCGGCTCGAAGTGAAGCTCCAATGCCTCTTTCAGATTAGCCAGAGCCTCCTCTTCAGTCTCGCCCTGACTGGCGACATCAACTTCAAGGCACTGGGCGACAAACCAATCACTCTCTTGCCAGACACTTGCGGTAAAGGTTTGCTTCACTTCCTTGCTCCTATCTTACTCCTGTCCCACCAGCCTGTTCCGCAACACCCCCAGCCGCTCTATCTCCAACTCCACCACATCCCCAGGCTTGAGCCAGCCGCCAGTGTTTTCGGGACGTAGCTCCAGGATGCAGCCGGTACCTACCGTGCCGGAGCCTAGCACGTCGCCGGGGCGCAGCCACACGTCGGTGGAGGCCCATTCGATCATCGAGGCGAAGGTGTGGGTGAGGGTGTTGGCGTTGCCCCGCGATAGCTCCCGCCCGTTCACCTTGGCGCTCATGCCGAGGTTGTAGCGGGTGTCCTTGCCCTCGCCCTGCCGCACGTCCTCCAGTTCGTCGGGCGTGACCAGCCAGGGACCGAGGGAGTTGGCGAAGTCCTTGCTCTTGGCGGGGCCCATGCTCAGCTTCGATTCGAAATTGCGCCAGGTGTCTCGGGCGCTCCAGTCGTTCATGACCATGTAGCCCGCTATGTACTCGTTGGCTTCCTCGGCGTCTATGTCTCGGCCAGGCCTGCCTATCACGCAGGCGATCTCAAGCTCGTAGTCCACTTCGTTGGAGCCGCGAGGGTAGGGCACTTCCTCTTCGGGGCCGTAGACCGCGCCGGGGTTGGAGTAGTAAAAGACCGGGTGGTCGTACCATTCCGGTATCATGTCGAGGCCGCGCAGGGCACGAGCCGTCTTGACGTGCTGCTCGAAGGCGTAGAAGTCGCGTATGGTGCGCGGGAAGGGGATGGGGGCGAGCAGTTGCACGTCGTCCAGCGGCTGCGAGCATTCCCACAGGCCCACGTCGTCGGCGCACACGATTTCGGCCAGGTTGCGCACCCGCTCCATTGCGTCCGCGCCGCCATCCAGCAGTTGCAGCATGGTCATGGGGGGATGGTGGTGGGAGCTGCCTCCACGTTTCTTGTTGAGCCAGGCGTGGGTGGCTTCCAGGTTGAGGATGCGGGGCATGTCGCCGGGGAGGTAGATGCCGACGTGGGTGTCTTGTCCCTCTACCCTGTCGGGCGCGGTGCGGTGCAAGTGGGAGAAAGTAACTAGCTTCATATCACCTCAGACTACGTTGGCCGGGTTGCTGTGGGGCTAGCATAGCAAAGGGGGATGGAGGTGTCAAGACGGTGGGTTGGGTGTGCTGGTAGCAATGTCGGTAAGGGACGCCCGTCGATTGAAATCGAGGGCTACACCTTGCGAAGTCTGCCCTGCGGCAGACTGGTTCGTCTAAGAGCATCTAAAGAAATCTTCTAGGTGTATCAGTCCCGCAGGGACTTTGCAAGGTGTAGCCCT
>DASVRN010000223.1:0-14116 GCA_036388595.1 Chloroflexia bacterium | reverse complement strand
CAGCACACTTTGCGATACTAATCTCCAATCGTTTGAAAGGGTAAATTCCTATGCACGAAATTGCTTATGACGAAACACGTAGCGGCTGGGCAGGCTACGTCTGGTGCGCGACAACAGATGAAGGTACTCAGCACTATTACTGGTCTCTCTCCTACACAGGCGAGTTAGAGCAGGAGGTCGCTAAAGACGAGTTGTTCGGGTCCGGGGGCACTGTGATTCCTGATAGTCAGTTCTACAACTCGCTGGAAGAAGCGACGCACCACCTCAAGTACGAGATGGACAGGCATGCACCCGTAGCCACCCTGGTAGAGGTAACTGTAAGCCGGTTTAATAGCTAGCCACAGAGAGGCTCAACCTTGACTGTAGGGCTAGTTGTAGCTTCCAGCCATTGTCTGTACGATCTAACCAAACCAAAGCGCAAAGAGGACCAGGTTACGACAGGTGTAACCTGGTCCTCTTTGTACCTTCTCACTAATATCCTCTTAGCGTCTTCGCGGTTTCGTCTCGTCACCGCCAGTAGCTGCCGACGAACCAGGCGGCTATGTAGCCCACGATGAGCAGGCTGCCGAACTGCATGTGGAGGCGGGCGGTCTGCCGCAAAAGAGGGTGGAGAGCCTTGGCTTCGGACTCCTGGGCGGCCAGGCGTATCAGCCGCCAGGCGGCAGGCAGGGTAGCTACAGTGATGAGGGCCAGCCAGGGAGCGATGCCCAGCACCGCCAGCACGATCAGCGACAGGTACGTGCCACCTATAAGGATGTAGTATTCCATGCGGGCACCTTCCCGGCCCAGGAGCGTAGCCAGGGTGCGCTTGCCGATTTGCTTGTCGCTGTCCAGGTCGCGCAGGTTGTTGGCGTGGAGGATGGCCGCCACGAGGAAGCCCACGGGCAGCGACGCCAGCACCACGGGCAACGTGACTTCGTGCCGTTGCAGGTAGTACGAGCCGACCACCATCACCGGCCCCATGAAGATGAACACCGCCACCTCACCCAACCCCACGTAGGCCAGCGCGAACGGTCCCGCCGTGTAGAAGAAGCCTGCCAGCACCGAGAACAGCCCCAGCCACAGGATGAAGGGTCCCGCCACGGTCACCAGGTAGAGACCAATGCCGATACCCAGGCCGAACGACAGCATGCCGCCCGTGAACACCTGTCTGGGCGACAACTCGCCCCGCAGAATCGACCCGCCCAGGCTCAACGTGCCCGGCACATCCGCTCCCTTGCGGTAGTCGTAGTAGTCGTTCATCAGGTTAGTGCCGAGTTGTATCGCAATAGAGCCAAGCAACGCCAGGCCGAGCAGCACCAGGTCGATTGGACCTTGCTGGGCCGCGATGATGCCACCGAGGGCCACCGGGATGACCGCCGCCGTGTAGCTCCAGGGGCGGCTGGCCTTGAACCAGACGCGTGCCCGCTGCCGCATACGTGTCTCCTTCAACTGCACGCTGGTCGCCTGCCACGGCACCAGCGCGTACTCTATCTCGTCCAGCAGCACCGTGAGGAGCCAGCCCACCACGGCCACCGCCACCAGCCCGGCCAGCATCGTCTGCACCGCGTACAATTCGTAGGACCGCCAGATGAGGTAGCCGATGCCCTCGTTCGCGCCCACGAACTCCACACCCACGATGAGGGTGAGCGTGAAGCCCATGCCTATCTTGACGCTGTTCATGATGCCGGGCAGGCTGGCGGGCAGGGCCACGGTCCAGAAGAGGTCTTTGCTCTTCGCCCCGAAGGTGCGGGCCACCTCGAAATACTGCGCCTCTATCTGCATCACGCTGGCGGCCACGTTGAGCACCACCAGGAAGAAGACGCTGACCGCTATCGTGGCTACCTTGCTCTCCTCGCCTATACCCAGCACCACGATTATAAGCGGCAGCAGGGCTATCTTGGGGATCGGGTAGATGGCCGTGGCGATGGGCCGCACGATGGCGCGCACGATGGGGCTGATGCCCATAAGCAGGCCCAGCACGATAGCGGGCACGCCGCCGTAGAGGAAGCCCAGGCCCACACGCGTAAGGCTTACCCCCAGGTCGCGGAAAAGCTGCCCGCTCTGGATTAGCTCGCCCAGGGCCACGAACACTTCTGAGGGGGGCGGGATGAATATCCGGTTGAGCCAGCCGACCTGCACCGCGAGTTCCCAAAGCGCCACCAGCAGCAGCGGCGACAGGAGCGACAGCCAGCGATTGCGCGCTACGCCGCTACTCACATCGGCACCTCCACCTTCGTGCTCTCCAACCCCGTGTCGGTTATGCTGCCCATCTCGGAGAGCCGCGCCCGGTCTACTTCCTCGCGTAGCACCTCCCAGATGTCGGCAAAGAGGGTGCTGAAGCGGGGGTCGGTGCGCAGGGCCACGGCATCGCGAGGACGCTCGAAGGGCACCTCGAATTCGTTCAATAGCTGTCCGGGCCGCGCCGACATGACGTACACCCGGTCGCCCAACGTGAGGGCCTCTTCGATGCTGTGCGTGACGAAGATGACCGTCTTGGCGTTGCGCTCCCACTGTTCGAGGAGGGTCTGCTGGAGGATGAGGCGGGTCTGGGCGTCGAGCGCCCCAAACGGCTCGTCCATGAGCAGCACTTCGGCGTCCACGGCCAGTGCGCGCGCCAGGCCCACACGCTGCCGCATGCCGCCCGAAAGCTGCGCCGGGTACGACCTGCTGAAGCGATCCAGCCCCATCTCTCTAATCCAGTGCCGGGCGGTCTTCAGCCGCTCGTCCCGCTCCACGCCCCTCAGTTGCAGCCCGTAGGCTACGTTCTGCTCCACGGTCAACCAGGGGAAGATGCCCGCCCCCTGGAACACCATCGCCATGGCCGGGCGGTTTGCATCATCGTGGCGTATGGTCGCGGTGCCGCTTGCAGGCCGCTCAAGCCCCGCCAGCACCCGCAAGAGGGTAGTCTTACCACAGCCGGACGGCCCCACGATGCAGATAAGCTCCCCCTCCGGCACGTGCAGCGTCACACCGCCAAGCGCCTCCACCGGCCCGGTAGCTCCCCGCCCTGGGTAGACCACTTTCAGGTTATCAATCTGTATCTTCGGTGTTTCCATGTCTGTTTCTGAAACGTGAAACGTGAAACGTGATGCGGTTTGCTAATGTTGGTTCGTGAATGCCAGCCTGTTGAACTTGTGGAACCCTGTCGCCCTGTCATCCTGAGCGTAGCGAAGGATCTCAGATGCTCCTCTTACCTCTGTGCTGAACGTTCAGCCTCCTACCCTTGTTGCTCAGACTCTTGTTGCTCAGAGTTCAACAGCATCCCTAAGCACCTTCTTTAGATCCTTCGCTACGCTCAGGATGACAGGGTGGGGCTTGGTTTCCTCAAGCCAACAAAGTACCATTCGTGGAACCCTGTTCCCCTAACCGCATCACGTTTCACGTTTCACGTTTCAGAATCCCCCTACTTCTGCGCGTCTAACTCCGTCGCTGCTTCTTGTGCTAGCTGGGAATTGATGAAGCGGGCGACGTCCAGCTTGGTGGTATAGTCGAGCAGGCCACGGTCCGCGAAATAGTCCTGCAAGGTGGTGATGTTATCCACCGGGATGCGGCCGTTCGGCTCGAACTGCGGGAGGGAGGAGCGCTTTATCACATCGGCGGGCACCTGCGTGTACTTCTCGACTATAGCGGCAATCTCGTCGTTCATGTAGTCGCCCTGTAAGTCGCGGCAGGCCCGCAAGTACGCCTTCAGGAAGCCCTTCGCAACCTCCGGCTTCTCCTTGAGCAGCGGGTCGCCAAAGTAGAGGTAGGTGGAGTAGAAGTTGTCGATGAAGTCCTCCGACAGCACCTTCACAAGTCCCTTGTCCTCGTTGATGGTGACCAGCGGCTCGCCCAGGATGGACGCGTCGAGAGAGCCGTTTTCGAGCGCGGCGGGTACATTGGAGAAAGGCACCGTCTGGACTTCCACTTCGTCTAAAGTCACCCCTTCACGCGCCAGGGCCTTCGCCAGCCAGTACTCCGTGGCCGCGCCCGTGGCGTTGACTGCTACCTTCTTGCCCCGCAGGTCGCTTATCTTCGTAATGTCGGTGCGCTTGGCCGAGATAACCAGCGGGCTGGTGACGGGCGGCCGCTCGCTGTGCATTGGAGCAACGATGGTGAACTTGACGCCCCGGTTGGCCGCGTTGAACAGCCCGGCCCCCGCGCCGCCTATGGCCGCGTCGAAGTTACCCGCCGCAAGCTGCACCACCGCGTCGCTGCCGCCAGTCAAGGGGGTCAACTCGACCTGTATCCCTTCGTCAGCGAAATACCCGCGCTCAATCGCCACAAACAGCGGGGCGAAGATCATCACGGGTATGTAGCCGGTACGCACGGTGGTCAGGTTGCCCGCCTGCGGGGTGTTGCCCGGAGTAGTGCCTACAGTCGCTGTGGGCGTCACGGCCCCACCGTCACACGCGACCAACAGGATGGCCGCCAAAACCAGCAAGAACGCCCGGCGCGGACCCCTTCGTATAGCTTTCATGGCCTAGTCCTCCATCAGATACCTTATTATACGGACCATCCATATTATACACTACTTGTGCGAAAAATCACAAGCCCTTTGGCGCTATTCGTCGGGCTGTCTTGTCACTAATGTTGGTGTCACTCGCACCGGCCATATCCCCGCCTGTTATCCCTTATTGCGTCCAGAATCCGAGATGTTACCTTTGACACTTTTACTACGCAAGAATAAAGGGAGCAGGTCTTGGACCGCTCCCTTATTCTTGCGTAATCTCGTAATCTCGTAATTCGTAATTCGTAATTCGGACCCGCCTCAGCCCGCGACCAGGTTGATTTCCAACAGGCGGGACAGGCGGGAGGCCCTTTCGCGGGATACGCACCCCAGGGCCGATTGCAGGGCATTAGGGTTGGCGCCACGCGCGCGCAGGGCGTGAAGCACGCGGTGAGTTAGCTGCGTGTTGTTCTTCAGGTCGGCCTGCGCCAGCAGGAACTCCAGGGGCACCACGGGCACGCTCAGGCCCTCGAATGGCACGTGGGCGATGTGGTTGCGTACGGCCATGCCGGTGGGGTCGGCCTTGACGCTGCGCACGTAAGAAATCTGCACCGTCACACCCTCCACGTACCACCGCCCGAGCCAGGTTGCCCTACCGCCCACGCTCCACGCCACGATCCGCTGGTGGATGTTGGAGCGCCAAATGTCGGAGGGGGCGCTGTTGCCACCCATGCGGTATACGAGCGTAACCGTGTTCGGTCCCGCCTCGTAGGGCTTCATCAATTGCGCGAAATACCCGGTCGCGTACTGCGACATGGCGCGAAACTCGATACTGCTCGGCTCGACGTTCACACCCTGCAACGACATAGCGGCCTCCCCGGACAGCAGCCAGGGCACCGGGGTGCGGGTAGTGGGGTCGTACACTCGGTCCAAAGTCTGCCGCAATGCCTCGCGCACGCGGACGTTCCTCAAAGCACTCATTTCCTAGCTCTCCTATCTACTCTCAAGCTCTCAAAATTCTCTCAAACTCTCTGGCGATTTTGGATTTTAGGTTTTGGATTTTGGATTAATATTGTTTGCCGCCTCTCAAATCCGAAATCCGCAATCCTAAATCCTAAATCAATTAGGTTGCCCCATATTCGATGTAGAACTTCATCAGGGTCAACGCTTCTCTCCAGCCCTCAGCCGTGGCAAAGGCCCCAAATGCCCGGTCCTGCTCGGCTTGGGCCTGCGGGCTGAACTTCAACTCTCCGGTGTAGTCGTCTCTGTTTCCGCTACCGCTCTCCACTTAACACCTCCTTTCGCTCCTATTTGGGCGGCATCGCGGGCACTGAGGCTAGCGAACGCCCCACTCCCACATGCCATAATCTACTTTCTTGTCGAGGCGGTGCCCCATCTGCGACAGCAGTAGGCCGATCTCGCCCCTGTGATGGCTTTCGTGCGATATCAGGTAGCCCATGAAGGCCACCGCGTGCGGCTTGAAGCCCTTGATCTTGCCCCCTGCCGACATGCCCCTCTGTAGGAGCGTCTCTATCGCCTCACCCGATGCAGTGAGGGCCTGCCGCAACGCCTCCCTGTCAGAGGCCTGGGTCTTCTCCAGCTTCGTCAGGCCGGGCATCAGGTCGGGCGCGGCGCTTTCCAGCCACATCAGCCGGACGTTGTGCATGTGGGCGAAAGCCTCCCCCACGCTGCGGCCCTTCATACCAGGGGGCGTGCCCTGCAAGGCTTCGGGGGCTATCGCGTCCAGCAGGTATAGGTTGATGCGGTTGTGGATGCGCCAGGTATCGAGTATCTGTGTCTCCATGCGGCGTACCTGCGTTAGCTACTACCCTGCTTGCGACTGGTCGAGCTTGCGGTGCAAAAAGTCCACAGTGCGCCGCCACGCCAACTCAGCGGCCTCCGCGTTGTAGGCATCCGGGCGGTCGGCCTCGAAGAACCAATGCCCCGTGCCCGGATAGACGTGGAATGCCACATCTCTGCGGACCGCCCGCAACATCTCTTCCATGCGGCGCATCTCCTCGGGGGACTCGTAGGGGTCGTCCTCGGCAAAGTGCCCCAGGAAGGCCGCCTTCGTGCGGGCTGCGTAGTCCGCCTCTTGCTCCACGCCGCCGTAGAATACGACCACTGCGCTCACCTGGGGGCGTAGCGTGGCAAGCCAGGTGACATACGCCGCGCCCAGCGAGAAGCCAACCGCCCCAAGTTGCTCACCCGCCACAGCGGGATGCGCTAATAGATAATCGACGGCGGCTGTCTCATAGTTGATAGCCGCTCTATAGTCAAGAGCGGATACTAACGCCTCCGCTTCATCGATACTGTCGGTGGTCTTGCCATCGTACAGATCGGGAGCCAGCACCGTAAACCCTTCGCTCGCCAGCCGTTCCGCTAAATCCTGGAAGAAGCCATTCAGCCCCCACCAGGCATGGCACAGCAACACGCCCGGCCCGCGCCCCTGCTCCGGTACTGAGAGATAGGCACGTGCGTCCTTCTCCCCAACTGCGTACTTGATCCACTCACCCAACTGGGACCACCTTTCTCTGCTTCAGAGGCACATAATCAGGTTGGAGCAGCGACACCCGGAACTCGTGCATCTCCGCCGACATCACGCCCGCCACAACCAATGGATCGTTCTCCATGATGCCGCGGGCTTCTTCCTCACTGTCGGCCTCGTAGATGACGATGCCAAAAGCTGCATCCAAACACGGGCCGGCCATGACTACCTTCTTCTGTTCCACCAGGGCCCTCAATTACTGGAAGTGTCTACCCATCGCGTCCATCTCTTCCGCCGTTGGCTTGGTGGCGAAGCCCGGGCGGGTGGCCTTTATCATGTAGACGTACTCTGGCATGGCTCCAGCTCCAGGCTTGCTTATTCGCCCACCCAACTCCGTCTCAGCGGCACCGGCTCTTGCATGGCGTGGGGCACGCGTTCCTGCTTGCGCGACGACATCGACGGCATGGTCGGCATAGCGGGCATCGGAGATAGATCGAACTCGTCGTACTCGGAGTGCGCTTCCGGCTCCGACTGCATTTGCGCGCAGGTGACGATCAGGTCCACCGACTTGGCGATCTCGGCGCTGGAAACGCCGGGTGCCTGGAAGCGTATCAACTCGGTGTTCAGCGAGATGAGGAAGTCGCCCGCGCCGAGCAAGCTGTGAGCGCCGGTGCTCTTGATCCCGGTAGCCTGGCGCGCGGCCTCCGGCGAGTGTACCCGCCCCACGATGCGAGCGCCCCAATCGGCCTCCAGACCGTCAATCAGCAGCAGACTCTCCACCGCCAGCGCCAGGTGGATGTTGTTGCGACCGCCACCACTCAGCAGCTTGTTGAGCGCGGCCTCGGCCTCGGCACCGGTGCGCCTGTTGTTGCTGCCACAGAGCACGTCGGCACCATCCACCAGCACCACCAGCGTGGGGCTATCCTTCTGGTGAGCATATGGCTCAAGCGCGCGCTCCTCGTCGCCAAAGAAAAGCTCGTCCTCGTCCTCGTCCTCCAACCCAAGCGGGTCATTCAGGCGAGTGTGCCGCGCCAGCGTACGCAACGCCCACCTGAGCGAGAGCATGGCGTCCACGGGACCGTTGGCTATGGGGCAGGCCAGGTGCGGCAACCGTTCCAGCCCCCTGAAGGCCCTACCCTCGCCGGTGCCGTCTATCAACAGCAGCCGCAACCTGTCGGGGGAGTTGTGCAGGGCCAGCGACAGGGCTATACCACCCAGCAAACTGCTCTTGCCCGCGCCCTGGTTGCCCACTATCAGCAGCGGGTCCACGTCGGGCGAGTTGAGCCGCAGCAGCAGGGGCGTGCCGTCGGGGTCGAGGCCCAATGTAGCGGTAACGGGTGGCACCACGTCGGCCACGCGCTGCACTATCGGCAGGAGTCGCACCGGCACCGGGTCGGGACGCGGTACCTCCAGGTACACCCCCTCTTCCCCGTGGGTCATGCGGCACGAAGTCACGCCCAACTCGGCGGCTATCTCCGGCACGATAGGAGCGACCGTAGTGGCACGCACCCCTTGCGGCAGAGCCACGTGGAAGTGCGCCAGCCGGGGCGACAGCTTGCCGCTGTCTATCTCGGCCTTGATGCCATGCGTGCGCAGTATGTACTCTATGTGGTCGGCCTGGCGGTCCAGTATGTCTCGCATTGGTTGCTCCAAGGTCTGAAACGTGAAACGTGGTTCTGAAACGTGAAACGTGAAACGTGATGGGGTTTGTGTTACTTGGTCCGCGAATGCGACTCTGTCACTTACCCGGCACCCTGCTCCCCCTGTCATCCTGAGCGTAGCGAAGGATCTCAAATGCTCCTTTTGCCCATATGCTGAACCATTAGCACTTTAGTTCCCCACATTCGACACCATCCCTTCCCATCTTCTTGAGATCCTTCGCTACGCTCAGGATGACAGGGGGAGCAGGGTGCCGTAAGGCAAACAATCTGGCATTCACGCGACAATGTCCGTCTAGCCCCATCACGTTTCACGTTTCACGTTTCAGACTTCAGCACCATAGTCACGATGCCCTGGATGCGCACAGGGTCGGCGTCGTGAGCGCCTTCGCGGCGGTTGGCGAACAGGCGGATAGGGTCGGTGGAAGCGGTGGCCGACTGCAAGAAGACGTGGTCCTTGCGCTTGTAGAACCGCTTCAACGTAGCCAGTCCTTCAGAGCCACCCGCCTCGCCCGCGTAAGAGGCCACTACGAAATCGCCGTCCTCGGCCCAGCTTTGCGGCTTGACTATCACCACGTCACCCGGCTCGATGCCCACGTGGGTCATGGAGGTACCGCGCACCCGCAGGGCATACGCGCCGTTGCGGGACATAGCCCTGTCCACCGCGATGCCACCTTCATAGTCGAGGCAATCGTACTCCTGGTAGGCCACCGTTACGTCGTACTGGCCCGCCGCGATCTCGCCCACCACCGGCAGGCGCACGGTGTTGGCCTTGGGTCGCTGGCTGAAGCTGTCGAGCCGGGCCACGTACACGCTGCTGTTGTAGCGGTTGCGCACCCTGTCCACCGCGTCAATCACCTCGTCAGGGTAGTCGCCAAGCACGCGGTAAGCCGTAATATCAGGCTTCACGGCCTGCACCTTCACCCTGTGCACCCCTCCCGGTTCTCCCGGTTGCTCCGTCCTGTAGAACCTCGCCCAGGCGGGGTCCGGCCCCAACTGCGGTCCTGTGCTTTGCGGTTGCCTTCGTAGACTGATGACCATAGTGCCTCCGAGATTTGGGAATTGGGAATGCGGATTTCGGATTTGTGATTCCGATCAGCAGCCTTATTCCCAGGTGTATTTGGTGCGCCGCCTTGTTTCGTTACAGAGACAGTCCTTCTTAAATCAAATCCGAAATCCGCATTCCCAATTCCCAAATCCGACTTTTCCACACCATGTGGAAAACTTTTATTACCCCCTTGGATGCGGAACCGGCCATGAGGCGTGCTGCCCAGGCCGGTATAGCTTATCTATGCGCCGCGTGTTACGCGGCCCACAGTAATGAAGTTTTCGGTTTTTCGCGCGGCTAAGTCGTCAGCGTGCGTTCCAGGACCTTAGTCGACCCGGCGGATCACACCGATCAGGCGGCCCTTGATCTCAAGGTTGTCCGGCTGGGTGTAAATGGGCGACATGGTGCTGTTGGCGGGTTGCAGGCGCACGCGACCATCTTCGAGGTAGAACCTCTTGAGGGTGGCTTCCTGCTCGGCCTTGAGCCATGCAGCAACCGTCTGGCCGTTCTCCGCGGTCTCCTGCGCTTCCAGGATCACCAGGTCGCCGTCGTTGATGAGGGCATCGATCATCGACTCCCCCTTCACGCGCAGGGCGTACAGGCGGTCCACGTGCGAGGCATGGCGGCCCAGGAACTCGCCGGTTAGCTCGACGCTATCCTCGGTAGCCTGGCCCATGCGGATATCCTCCAGCACGGGGATAGGCATACCGGCGGCAATCGGCGTCGGAGCGACCGGGATCAGGAACACCGGCTGCGGGTTGCGGCCTCTGCCGGAGTGGTCCACCAGCTCAATCGCACGCGACTTGTTGCGGTCGCGCCTGATGTAGCCGGCTTCCTCCAGCGCCCTCAGGTTGTAGTCCACCACCGAAGTGGAGGTGTTCCCCGAGGCGGTGCGCACCAGGCCCGCGCTCTCAACCTGGCCCTTGATCTCGCGAATTGAGGGGGCGTATCCGTGCTCCCGCATATATTCGCCGATGAAGCTGAGGATGAAGCGTTGGCGCTCGGACAGTTTCTTCTTTTTCATGGATAATTCCTCTCTAGTGCCCACCGGCTCCTGATATTTGCTCGGAGGGCCGCATAAAACGGGCGTTTCAATCTTGTCCCTTTTATGCCTCATTGGCATATATAGCATAGAACATTGGTTCGTGTCAATAGTTTTATGCACGAATTTAGAACAAATATGCTGCGATTGGGGAAATCGAGGGCTATAATCCGGGATTTAACGAGGTTTTTCAGCAGACGATAGGTTCAAATCGTAGGCTAAGGTAAAATGGGAACATGGATAAATCGCCGCACCAACGCATTGTAGTTATTGGTTGCAGCGGCTCGGGTAAGACGACCCTGGCCCGCAACATCGCGGCACGCACCAGCAGTTCGTACATAGAGCTTGATGCCCTGCACTGGGGACCCAATTGGACGGAAGTACCCGACGAACTAATGCGAGAGCGCGTCCGGCTGGCTGTGCAGGGCGAGAGATGGACGGTTGATGGCAACTACCGGGTTGTGCGCGACATTGTCTGGCCGCGTGCGACCACTATAGTCTGGCTGGACTATCCATTTCCGCTAGTGGCATGGAGAATTTTCAGCAGGACCGTTATCCGGGGCACCCGGCGAATGGAGCTATGGAACGGCAACCGCGAGTCGCTACGCACGGCCTTCCTCAGCCGCAACTCTATATTGCTCTGGATGTTACAAACACACGGCAAAGTGCGCCGGGAGTACCGGGCGTTCTTAAGACAGCCTCCATACCCACACCTGATGGTCGTGCACATTCAGACCCCGAAGCAAGCACGCGAGTGGCTCGCCGGTTTGCCGGAAGAGAAGGAAGAGTGAGTTGCAGCACAAGCACGTAGTGTCGAATGAAGCTACCGGCATGGAGGCTCCCTTCCCGTTTCGCACCTGGTACTGGTTGTTAGTACCCGCGCTGGCTCTTGTGGCGTACGCGACCGTCCTGCGCGTCGGTTTCCTGGCCGACGACCTACTACTCCTCGAGACGGCACGTGTTAGAGGCATTGGCATTCGGCTATTGTTGCCACACGACGGAGACCTGTTCTACAGGCCCACCGGCCTGGTGCTTACCTGGGTAACCGGTTGGCACGCCTGGGGTTTCAACCCTCTCCCTTATCACTTGCAGGGTCTCTTCCTCCATGCCCTGACTTCGTTGGTGCTGGCCCTATGGATAAGCAACGTCAGTTCCCGGACATGGCTTGGCTGGCTATGCGGGGCGCTCTTCGCCGTGTTTCCCGTGCACCTCGAAGCCGTAGGCTGGGTGGCGTCACAATGGGACATCCAGGCTACGCTTTTCGGGCTGTTGAGCATCTGGCTGTTCACCCTCTGGTGGAAGCGCAGCCCCGGCACGCGTTGGTACTTACTGCCGGCGTCGGTGCTTTGCTATGCGCTTGGCCTGTTCGCCAAGGAAAGCCTCTTCACTTTTGTACCCATCATTGGGCTTGCTGCCTGGATAGCCAAACCTCCGGCCGCACCACGAGAGTGGCGTGCGCTCGGCCTGGCATTACTTCCCTTTGGCCTCGTAATGGCCCTCAACGTAGCCATTCGCTACGCAACCTGGGGAAGCATGGGCGGCTACCCCGGTCTGCGCACAGATTACTCGACGTTCTTCTGGGATGGCCTTTTGAACCAGGTACACGTACTGCTGTCTCCGATAAACCCGGCCGTGTTCAATGTTACGATAATGCAAATAACCGGCGCGTTGTCCATGTCGTTATTATTGCTGGGGCTGGTGTTGTATGGGCGCGCTTCGGCACGTTTGCTCGCCCTGGCTGCGGGGTGGCTGGCGTGTACCCTTATCCCGGTGCTCAACTTACCTGTCAGCCTACAGGACTTACAACAGAACAGGTTCCTCTACCTCCCGGCAGTGGGCTATTGCATCGGCGCGGGCAGCCTGCTTTACGCGGCGTTGGAGGCGCTGAGGCACAGGCGCGGCAAGCTACTGGGCGTGAGTGCGGCCGCTTGCATACTACTTCTCAGCATCGGCGCGTGCTGGGTGCAGCTACGCCCCTGGCACACGGCCAGTGTCATGGTCGAGGGTATCAACGAGCAGACGCGCGCCCTTATACCTCCACGCGAAGATAGATCGGCCGGGATGACGTGGTACGTAGAAAAGTTGCCCGATACATACCACGGGGCCTACTTGTACCGGCTGGGCATGGGTGCCATGCGTAGCTTTACAACCGGCGGTGACGGTGTCGCGATTGAGCAAACGGGCGATGCCACCACCGCCCCCATTACCACCACCGCCAATCAGCAAGACGTGTTCGCGATGAGCTTCAGGTTCGACAGGGAGATAACCAACTATCGCGTAGACTACCTGACAGGGCTTACCCACGGCAGCGTAGCGCCAGGTAGCGAACCGGGTGGCAGCAATCTATTGTGGGACTTCACCCGTTGTGAGCCTGATGTGATAGCGCGGTGGAGCGTATCAGGAGCCGACTACGAGTGCATACCGGGCGACGGCCTGAGCGTGCGACCCCACACCGGTGACTCTCAGCTTGTAAGCCCGGCCCTCACGCTTCGGATGCCTGACACCAGGACTGCCTTCATACGCATAAGAGTAGCCGGCCGTTACCCCCAGCTTGAGAGCGGCGAGGAGTTAGTCAACCAGTGGTACTGGTCCGCACCCGGTGGCAGCTTCATGGAAGGCCAGAACAGGAACTTCCCCATCCAACAGGACGGCAAAGAGTACGTCTACTGGACCTTTCTAAGCGCTGAGGATGTGCCGGACGGCATATCGAAGCTACGGTTCGACCCCATCAACAGCAACGCAAGCAGCACCATCAAATGGATCTCGGTGGAAGCCGTACCGTAAGCAAGCATGACCCGGCGCTACACAGACCCGTAACTCATTGTCGGAATAGAAGCCCTCACCCAAATAGGCATGAGGAGATGAGCACCCAAAGTCCCACCCTGTCATTCTGAGTACCGTGCTAACGAAGGAAAGTCAGCCAATAGGGCTACATGCGTGTGAGAAGCCACATATGGTGCCATGCGACGCCCCGCGATTGAAATCGGGGGCTACACTCTGCAAAGTCCCACAAGGGGACTCCTCTACCCACCGTCTCTCTCTACTCTCTACTCTACCTAGTCTCTACTCTCTGAAGAACGGCCCTCCTGCATATAGGCAGTCCCGCAGGGACTTTGCAGAGTGTAGCCCCCGATTTCAATCGCGGGGCGTCGCATGGCACATTGTTGCTGTCTTGGCTGACTTTCCTTCGTTAGCATGCTACTGAGCGTAGCGAAGAATCTCGTCCTCCACCAAGACGTTTCCTCTCTCTTACGGTGCTGCTATGCTGTGCTGCTGAAAGAAAGGTGGGACTTGGGTGGTAAGGGACGAGATTCTTCGCTACGCTCAGTGGATCATCTTGCAAGTAAGTTACCAATAATAGAACCCTGTCCCCCTCTGTCATCCTGAGCGTAGCGAAGGATCTCAAGAAGGTGAGTAGGGAAGAAGCTGTATTGGACTACCCACGTCGGACTATCCACGTCGGCTTGCC
>DASVRN010000222.1:0-19264 GCA_036388595.1 Chloroflexia bacterium | reverse complement strand
GCGTAATCTCTGCGTCCTCTGCGTCTCTGCGGTGCAATCTTCTACAGGACTGCATCCGCGAGCAGGTCTACCTGGGCGAGTTGGGGGATGGTGGGGTTCCAGATGAATTCGTCGAAGCCAGCGTCCTCGAATTGTTTGACGGTGGTTTGTAACGCCTCGGGCGTGCGGGGCGTGCCTTGCGTGATGCCCTGCGCCCAGGGGCCAAGGAACGCGTAGTAGTCGCCTATGTAGGCTGCTATACCTTCGCCGGCGTTGGGGCCGAGGCCGTAGTAGCCCAGGGCTACCATGCGTGGCTGGCCTTCGCGGCCTCCTTCTGTCCAGGCGTTCTGTACCTGGGAGATGTAGGGGCGCACCATGTCGAGGGGAGCGCCGCCTGCGGTCCAGCCGGTGCCCCACTTGACCATGCGCCGGAGGGTAGCCTCCGAGCTGCCGCCGACGAGTATTGGTACGCCTTCCGGGCGGGTGGGGCGGGGAGAGACGGGCTGAGGGCTGTCTGTCACGTGCTCTCCCTTCCAGGCGCGGTGGATAAGCTCCAGGTCGCGGTCCAGGCGCTCGCCTCGGCCTTTGAACTCCTGCCCGGCGGCCTGGAAGTCGTCTTCGCGGCCGCCCACGGCAAGTCCCAGCGTCAGTCTGCCGCCGGATATCTGGTCCACGCTGGCTGCCTCTTTGGCGAGCATTATGGGGTTGCGGGCGGGTGCGACGAGTATGTTGGTGAGCAGGCCAATGCGCTCGGTGACGGCCCCGGCGGCTGCGAGGGCTATCAGGGAGTCGTAGTTGGGGAAGACGACGCGGTCGATGATGGCGAGGCTGGAGAAGCCCCGTTCCTCGGCCCTGCGCGCCCACTCCGTTATCAATGGCCCTGGGGTGCCGGGTATCGTGCTGGGGAGTCCTATTCCTATCTTCATGTGATGTCTCCTTGATATATAGAGTTTGCCTTGCGCACTGGGATGGGGGGTATTATTGGGTGGGCAGAGGCATTCCCATCAGTATAATTGCTTGTGCAAGCAACCATTTGTTAGGCCATGATGTGCGAGGAGACTTACTATGCAAAAGTGGGAGTACCAGACCCAGTTCCTATTGGCTCATATAGACAACAAAGGGGCGAAAGAGCTACTCCGGCAGAAATGGCCTAAGTGGGAACCTAGGACGTACAGCCCTCAAACCATGATACCTGAGCTAAATGAACTAGGCGAACAGGGTTGGGAAGTGGTGCATATAGAGCCGGTAAACATCGGGACCAGGCACGACGTGTCTAAGGGTGTTCGGCAGTTTTTCACCGGCGATGGAGGTTTCACCAACGTCTATTTCTGCCTGCTGAAGCGTCCAAAAGGGTAAGTACCAGGCAAAGGGGATTCAGCGCCTGAAGTGTGAGACTTGAAGTTTGATAACAGGCTTTAGTTTTCATATGCATTTGTCTTGTATTGCGTCATGGCATGTGCGGCGTGGTCCTTCAGAAGGAAGATAGTGGGAAACCCATACAGATAGATGCATGGATCGTGTCCCAATTTGGAGGGTAAGTGGCATTAAGAGAATAGAACATATATTCTGAGAAGAGGAGGGTTGTGCTTATGACAGGCGCAACAGGGATGCTTTCTACAGGGTCGCAGCCAGGTCAGGCGCGGCCCTTTGTGTTGTCGCAAGAAGATGCTGCCCGGTTGGCGGGCTACCGGGTGTACCTCGATTTCTACAACGGCGCGCAGTGGGAGGGTTTGCCCGCGCCCAACGAGCGGCGTATGACGTTCAACTACGCCCGCGTGTTTGCAAACAAGGCCGCCTCCTACCTGATGGGTAAGGGGGTGGGTTTTGCCGTGGATGCCCCGGACGGCTCCGGCGCGGAGGGGCGCAAGGCCGCACAGCACGCCGAGGCGCTGTTGGAGGCGTGTTATAGGCGCAACTCGCTGGCACTGGTGGACCTCGATACCGCGGTGGATAGCGCGGTGCTGGGCGACGGTGTGTTCAAGGTGACGTGGGACGCGGCGGAGGGCGTGGTATCGGTGGCGGCTGTGGACCCGGCGAGTATTACCTGCGTGCGGGCGGCGGATGATTACCGGCGGCTGCTGGCGGTGCGGCAGAGTTATATAGTGGGCAATGGCGGCAGCGGTGGCACAGGTGTGTCGCAGGGCACCATGCGAGGGACGGTCGTTGAAGAGTGGACGGCAGAGACGCTGGAGGTGTGGCGGGACGGCCTGCTGGACAGGCGCGTGCCGAACCCCTACGGCTTCATACCGTACGTGGTGTTCCCGAATTTGCGGGTGCCCAAGGAGCCGTGGGGCCAGAGCGATCTGGTGGACCTGTTGCAGGTGAATCGCGACCTGAACGAGAGGCTGTCGGTGCTGTCGCACATCCTGGAGGTATCGGGCAACCCGGTGGCGGTGCTGGAAAATGTGACCGATTCGACGGGCATCAAGGTGGGGCCGGGACGGCTGTGGGAGCTTCCGAAGGACTCCAAGGCGTACTTGCTCGATCTGTTGTCGGGCGGTGGCGTGAACCTGCATATCGAGTATATCAACCTGCTCTACCGGGCGATGCACGACCTGGCGGAGATGCCGCGCACTTCCTTCGGGGACACCAGCGGCACGGCACGCTCAGGGGTGGCGCTGGAGATCGAGATGCAGCCGTTATTGCAAAAGCTGGCGCGCAAGAGGGCCGTCTGGTCGGTGGCGCTGGAGGAACGCAGCCGCATGGTGCTCAGGCTGCACGCGTTGCACGGCGACAAGGTTGCGGCGGCAGTCGTTGATACGGCGAATGGCTATCAGCTACGCATCGTATGGCCGCCGGTGCTGCCCTCCGACCGCTCCGAACTGGTATCGCAGGAGACGGCGCTGGTGGCGGCAGGCATCCACTCTCACCGCCGCGCAATGGACATGCTGGGCGAGGGCGATTCGGAGGCTGAGTGGAGCAGAGTGTTGGAGGAGAGGGAGCTGAAACGTGGCTCTGAAACGTGAAACGTGAAACGTGATGGTACAGCAAGGAGTATTGCGGCTAATACAGGACCAGAGTCCATTAACCGCATCACGTTTCACGTTTCACGTTTCAGAGCCACGTTTCAGAAACGGAGTGACACATGAGCAACAGGACGCAATTGCGGGAGCGGTTGAGGTTGGAGTTGGGGGATACCGGCAGCGTGCAGGTGTGGAGCGATGACTTGCTCGAGGCGTTGCTGGTGGAGTCGGTGGGGTGGTACAGCAGGTTGTGGCCCATGCAGGAGGTGCTTTACAGGGACGTGGCGCAGGGGCAGCGGACCTTCAGCCTGGTATCGGGCACGCTGGGTGTGACTAGCGTGGAATGTCCGCCGGGTAGAGTGCTGCCTCACGAGGCCACGGCACCTGTGGGCGCTTCGCAGGGCACCGGCTTTCGACAAAGCTGGAGCGTGTGGGGTAGCACCCTGTACCTGGGCAGGGGCGCGAGCGGGGATGAGGTCGGCACGTTGCGGCTGGTGCTGCACGTGCTGCTACCCTGGCCCGGTCTCGATCCGGTGGAACAGTGGGAAGGCCCCTCCGGTGACGAACGCTTGCTGGTGCTGTGGGCGGTGGTTGAAGCGTGGGCCTGGCTCGACGGCCAGGACCAGAAGCGAGGCCGCCCCGCACGTTCCGGCGCGATGACGACCCGGTACACGGAGGAGCTAGAGCGAGAGGTCGCCGCCCGCCGCCGGGCCGCCACAAGCCGGGTGCTGAGTAGAGAGTGACGAGGACTGAGGACTGAGGACTGAGTAGCCTGCTTACGAGCTGGTCAGTCCTCAGTCCTCAGCACTTTCCGTGGAGGGATCATGGGTGAGTACGATTTCTACTTGCGGCACGCGGCGGTGCGCGGGGCGGCCTGGGTGGGGTTCAGGCTGGCGTGGCGCGGGCTGGCCGGTGTGGAGGGGTTGAGCTCGCGGCCTCATCGGAGGTGGCGGCCGTGGGTGCTTAGCGGTACCGATCCAGATGACGTTGCGGCAGGCGACTGGGGTGCTTGGCAGTGGCGTATGTCCGTGGCCCTGTTGGAGGGGTTAGCTGGGCTGGACGCAGTTCCACCGACCGATGGGCGCACTGTAGAGGACATGCGAGTGGACCTGTCGCAGTTTTCCGACCTGCCTGTCATACAGTTGCGCGACGTGGACGACGTGGTTTACGAGGTCAAGATGGTTGGTTATGAGGAGCAGAATATCGAGCCTTACGATGCTGGGCACCCTACTGGAGGCTGGTTGGCACAGGTTGAACTGGTGCAGGTAGCCGCTGCTTGAGATTGGAAGCTATGTGATGAGAGAAGGGAGGTGGTAGGAAGGATGGAGAGTATGGCGAGTGACGAAGCGGAGTTGGGGCCTGGTGATACAGGCAGTGGTGAGGGGGCCGGTGGTGACAGTGGTGCGGCCGGTGAGCCTGGCGAGGCGTTGGCTGTGGCAGTGCGGCGCTACCGGGAACTGGTAGCCTCGATGCCGGGACTGGTGCCCGAGATGGTGCGGGGCAACACGATTGAGGAAATCGACGCCTCGGCTGAGCTTGCCCGCCGCTCGTATGGAGAGATCACGCGCCGCATAGCGGAACAATACGAGCGGGATATACCTACCGGCAACCCGGCCCGCTCGTCCAGCACGGCGGCTTACGACAACCTCAAGCCCGAAGCGAAGATCGCGCTGGGGCTGAAGCGGAAAGGATAGTTGGACGATGGACGATGGACGATAGACGATGGACGATGATGAAGATTGCTATCGTCCATCGTCCATCGTCCATCGTCTATCGTCCTTTAGAAGGAGAAGTGAAATGCCTTTGACACTTGCGGAAGCCACCAAGTTGAGCCAGGACATGTTGCTCAAGGGGGTGGTTGAGACGATTATTGAGGAGTCGGCGGTGTTGCGTTACCTGCCTTTCGTGCAGGTGGTCGGCAACTCGCTGCGCTACAACCAGGAGGCTACGGCGGGCACCGTCGATTTCTACGAGGTGGGAGATACCTGGACCGAGTCGGCTATGACCGTGACCGAGGTCTCTACCAAGCTGGCGATCCTGGGTGGCGATGCCGACGTAGACGCCTTCTTGCAGCAGACCTACTCGGACCCGAACGACCTGCGGGCGCTGGTGGTGTCGGCCAAATCGAAGTCGCTGGCGAACAAGTTCAGCGACACCTTTTTCAATGGCGATTCGGCCGCTAACGCCAAGCAGTTTGACGGCGTGAAGAAGCTGTCGGCGGGCACTCGCACCATGAACAAGGGTGCCAACGGTGCGGACCTGGAACTTGAGCACCTGGACGAGCTGATAGACATGATCAAGCCGGGCACGCCGCACGTCCTGTTCACGTCCAAGCGCACCCGCCGCCAGCTATCCAGCCTGCGCAGGTCGTCGGGCAGCGTGCTTGAGACCACCACCGACATGTTCGGCAGGCGCGTGCTCAGCTACGACGGCATCCCGGTGGAGGTGGACGACCACATCCCCGATAACGAGACACTCGGCACCAGCACCGATTGCTCCTCGATTTACGCGGTGCAGTTCGGCTTCCAGACCGGCCTGTGCGGGTTGGAGAACGGGGGTATTCAGGTGCAGCCTCTTGGGGCATTGGAGACCAAAGACGCCTGGCGCACCCGCATCAAGTGGTACTGCGGCCTCGCCCTATTCCGCAAGACCGCGCTTGCCCGCCTGGAGGGGATAAGAGGCTAATTTGGGAATTGGGATTTCGGATTTCGGATTTAGCTAGGTATCCAACAAATCCGAAATCCGAAATCCCAATTCCCAAATGGAGGAACTATGGATAACTTCCTTAATGGCTTGACGTTGTTGGGCATACCAGCTGTGGTGATCGTGCCACTGTTGGTGCAGGGGTTGAAGGCGCTGGGGCTGCCTGGCCGGTGGGCGGGGGTGGCGGCGTTGGTAGCGGGGCTGGCGGTGGCGGGGATGATAGAGGCCGTGAGCGTCTGGCCGGGGGTTACGCCGGTGGTGCGCTTCATTGTAGCCGAGCTGCTGCTTGGGCTGGCCTCTTCCGGCTCGTACAGCCAGTTCAGAAGCATCAATGGATGAGAAGGGAGAGGTGGGGCATGCTTGAGATAGTTGACGTTGTGGAGAAGCTACCCCGCAACCCGAAAGACCCAAACTGGAAGTTGCGGAGGCTGCGGGACATTACGCGCATCGTGGTGCACTACGACGCGGTGCCGTTACCGGCTCCCTCCGACGATGGACCCGGCTACGATCCTGTGCGCAGGTACAGCGACCAGGCCAGCTTCCACATGCGCAAGAACTGGAACGCCGGGGCGGGTCCGGTGGTGCGGGGGTTCGGGCTGATGTACCACTACCGGGTGTCCGCGGACGGCAGGGCGTGGCGCACGCAGCCGGAGGAGCTTGTCACCTGGCACGCCAACGCAGCCAACTGGAACGGTCTAGCCATTTGCTGTGACCTTGGGCCGGGGCAAACGCCACCTGACGCGCAGCTTGAGGGGCTTGAGGCGCTGTTGCTCAGGCTTTGCTATCACAGGCCCGACATTCCTGCGGGTAGGCGAGACGCGTGGGGGCATGGCGAATTGCGTAAGGCAGGCAACAGTACGCAATGTCCGGGGTTGTTGCTGGAATGGGTACGGGCGTTTCGGGGTGGATAGTTGTTAGTTGTTAGTTGTTAGTTGTTAGTTTGCGTGAGGCGAGTGGTGGGTGTGGTGCCTGCCGCTCGCCTCTTGGTGTTTAAGGAGGCTTCTAGTGGGCCGCGGCTGGTCGGGTATGCAAATTGTGTCTGTTGTGGCAAGGGACGCCCGCCGATTGAAATCGAGGGCTACACATTGCAAAGTCCCTGCGGGACTGGAGCATCTCACTAAGTTCTCATAGATGCTCATAGATGAACCAGTCTGCATAGCAGACTTTGCAAGGTGTAGCCCTCGATTTCAATCGACGGGCGTCGGCTGGTGACCATATTACTTTGAGCTATGCTCTCGCCCGGCGTCGGATTGTTCACCAGGCCCTTCCCGGCGCGCCTACTTCTCTCGCCCCTGCCTGCCTCTTTGTGGTACAGTAGAAGCATGGACGCGCAAACGGGCGAGCTATTCATAGTAGTGGGCGGTGGGTGCTTCGGCTCCCACCATGTGAGGCATTTGGAGAAGGGCCGGAAGCGTGGCCGCATCTCGGCGGATGCCCGCATCATCATGGTGGACCGCAACGAGCGTCCTCCCGCGATGGATGTGCCTGAGGTGGGCGAGAACCCGTACCTCAGCTTCGTGCGCAGCGATTGGCTTGAGTACATGAAGGCTAATTGGGACCTGCTGCCCCCCGACACCCAGGTGATACCAGCGCCGGTGGCCCCGCATTTGGCTTTCGAGTGGCTGGTCTGGAGTCTGCACCAGCGGTTGGGCAGCCCCGAAGCGGTGCTTACAGAGCCGATGGACTACCAGTTCGGCGGCCTGCCCTTCGAGCATTTGGCCCCTAGCGGCACCCGCTACATCAGCGCGGCCGATTGGATTTGCCCCACCAACTGCCGCGCCCCGCACATCTGTCCGATGACGCGAGATGTGCGCTTCTGGGACCTGGAGGACACCGTCAAGGACTATGCCGCGTCCCATACGGAAGATGTTGCGGCCGCCGTGGTGTTCAAGCCGCAGTTCCGGGTGCCGGGGGTGGACGTGCTGCGCATCGGCCAGTACCTCGCCGAGCGCGACCGCTTGCTGGAACTCTCCCGGCAGTCTGGGATGGCAGGCAGGAGCGTGGTGGTGGGCACCGTTTCGCCCTGCCACGGTGCGGTAAGTCTGTTGCGGTTTGGCATGGTGCCTGCAACTATACAGGCTTGACCTGCGTTCTTATATTGCGCTATTGACATTCACCGTCGGAAAGACCGTCCCCCACGTCGCCGCTGACATGACACCCGGTCCCTGACCTCGTAAGGAGCTTCCAGGCTATGCTACCCCGGCTGCGCGCCAGCCTGTTGCTGTTTCTCTTGCTGGCGCTCGTGCTATCCGCGTGCGACTTTTCGCCCCAACCCACCCCCGCCCCCAGACCGCAACGCTCGGTCACACCTGGCGATAGCGCGCCTCTGCCCCCGCCCACCATGCTCACCACGCTGGATGTAAGTGCCACGCCGCGGGTCGTGTCGAACACCCCCGATACGTCGGTTACGCCCCAGGTGGATGACTCTGAAAGCCCGGCGTCTGCGGTGTTCCTGGCGGAGGTGGACGACTACTTGAACGACCTGCTGAGCAAGGGGCAGTTCTCCGGCTCGGTGCTGCTGGCACGCGACGGCCACGTGCTGTTGAGCAAGGGCTACGGCATGGCCGACCTTGAGAACGACGTGCCCAACAGCCCTCGCACCAAGTTCCGCATCGCCTCGGTCACCAAGCAGTTTACGGCGATGGGCGTGATGCTCCTGCAACAGGAGGGCAAGCTGAAGGTGCAAGCCTCGGTGTGCGAGTACCTGGAGGAGTGCCCGGAGGCGTGGCAGCCGATTACCTTGCACCACCTGCTGACGCACACTTCGGGCCTGCCGGAGAACTTTAGCATCCAGGACTTCATGACGCTGACTCTGTCGCGCAACCCCATGCGCGACGGCCTGGAGATGCTCAAGACCCGCCCGTTGCAGGCCGCGCCCGGAGAGACTTACCAGTACAGCAACGTGGGCTACAATATGCTGGGTTATATCATCGAACAGGTGTCGGGACAGACGTACGAGGAGTACCTGCGCGAGAAGGTATGGTCTCCGCTAGGCATGAACGACACGGGGCAGGACCACGAGGGCCTGTTGGTCAAGCGCCGCGCCACGGGATACTTCAGCCCCACCGCCAAGGCCCAGTACCTGCCCATAGACCTCGCGGCCTACGCGGGCGGGCTCTACTCTACGGTGGAGGACCTGTACAAGTGGGACCAGGCATTGTACGCCGAGCAGTTACTTCCCCGGCCGGTGCTCGACACGGTGTTCACCGCGCACCAGGGCGATTACGGCTACGGCTGGACGATCAACCAGGGGGAGTGGGGCACGGTGATAGCCCACAACGGGGCGGTGCCAGGTTTCGTCTCCAACATCAGCCGCTATCCCGACCGCAAAGCCACGGTCATCGTCCTGAGCAACCTGGAGGCTACCCCTCTGTCGCAGGTAGTGGCGGACTTGACGGCAAGGGTGATGCAGGCGCAGTGAACCGTCAAGTCCGCGCGCAAGGGGTTTCTAGAAGCTATCCAAAAAGACAGAATGGAATATGAGCACCAAAGCCCCCGCCTTTGTCATTTCGAACGCAGTGAGAAATCTCGTCCCTCTGCACACAGTACCACCTTTCCTTCAGCCACAGGGTACCGTAAGAAAGATGAGTCATCGAGGTGAGGGACGAGATTTCTCACTGCGTTCGAAATGACAAAGGCGGGGCTTTGGTGGGGATGGTCGACAGTGTTGTTCTTGAGACAGCTTCTAATTTCCTAAGCTTAAGTTCCTGGTTAATGGATTACAGGGGAATTTAGCATGCTGACGAATTATATCAAGGCAGCGATGCGACAGGGACGTTATGAAATACTGCCTGAAGATAAGACCTACTATGGAGAGATACCAGGGTTTGTAGGCGTATATGCAAATAGCAATACCCTAGAAAGCTGCCGTGAGGAGCTAAAGGAAGTGTTGGCGGAGTGGATACTTCTTAGGGTATCTCGCAATCTTCCACTACCTGATGTGGTGCTGTGACCATGATAACGCCTCAGCCCGGCAAATCGTCCTCTGCGCGCCTCCGCTTAAGGAAATCAGACACCACCAACCCCACCGCGTATACAACCAGTGCCGCCCCTATCACGACGCCCGCCGCTGCTAACGAGGCTACTTCCACGGCAGAGTAGTCGAACCTGTTGCTGGCAGGGAAGGCTCTGTGGAACGGCGTGACGAGAGGGGTGGTGATAGCGTACACGGCTCCAGGCATCGGCACGTCACCACGCACGGCAAGCAGGCGCATGGCGAAGCGCAGCCCCAGGAGCGTGACAAGGAGGCCGGTGACCACCCACAGCACTACCGGTGCGTAGGCGGGGAACCTGTCCACCAGCAACGTGGGCGAGCGGCCCGCGGTCCCGGTGAAGGCGCGGCGTACCGCTCTCCTCCTGACCACGGGCCGCTGCGAGTACATGCCTACTAGGTCCCTTCCGCCCTGTCCTCGACGCGCACCCGGTTCATCTTGTCGCGGGATGAGATCTTCTTCACCACGTCCATGCCGGAGATGACCTGGCCGAAGTTGGTGTAGTCTCTGTCGAGGAAGGTGGAGTCAGTCTTCACGATGAAGAACTGGCAGTCGCTGTTGAGCCGCTTATCGGGGCCGCGCGCCACGCCCAGCGCACCCGTGTAGAAGGGCAGGCTGTTGTACTCGGCGGTTATCTTGCCGCCGCCGCTCCCGGTGCCCGTGGGGTCGCCACCCTGTATAACCCAATTTTCCACCCGGTGGAACACCAGCCCGTCGAACAGACCGTCGTTGGCGCGCTTCTCAAAGTGGGCGATGGTGTTGTCCACGCCCCCGGCCGTCGCCAGGCTGCACTCGATGGTGCCCTTGTCCGTCTCGATTACCATTACCTTCATCAAAAACCTCCTTATAATGACTGCATGATGGCTGCCGGCGAAAATCCGCTAGGACGCTTGCCGGCACCCTCGGCAAAACTGCTACTTCCTCTCCACTACTGTGGCGCTATTGATCTTGTCCCCTACCGCCATTCGGTCCACGACCTCCATGCCCTGCACTACCTCACCCCAATTGGTGTACTGCCCTGTCAGCGATTCGGCGGACAACCTGACGTTAGATATCTGCCCATTCAGTTCCTCGGGGAAGCTCTTGATGATGAAGAACTGGCTGTCGTTGTTCTGAGCGGGGTCCTGGCCCCTGGCGATGCCCAGCGACCCCGCCTTGAAGGGGATTTCGTTGTACTCCGAAGGCATCCTGTTCCCGCCGCTCCCGGTGCCTGTGGGGTCGCCACCCTGTATCACCCAGTCCTCTACGCGGTGGAAGATGAGACCATTAAAGAAGCCTGAGCTGGCTTTCTGTTCGAAGTTAGCGATTGTGTTGGCGACGTTGGCCGAGGCCTCGGTGTAGAGCCTGGTGACAATGCACCCCTTCGCTGTATCTATAACGAAGTACTTGCCCGCCGCGTTGGGGGCCTGGCAGGTGTTCCCCCCTGGCCGCAACAGCAAGAATAACACCAGCCCCAGAGGGACCATCATCAGCGCCCAGATAACCACATAGCGCTGGATGCTGAACTGGGGCAGCGTGCGGTCTACCGTCGCCCTGAAGCCGGTAGCGGGTGCGGCGGTAGCTGCTTCCCTCTTGACCGCGGGACGGCTTGCGCCTCCACCTGAGGGCCTATTGCCTGCGGCTCGTCCTTGCGACTGGGAGGCCGGCCTGCGCGCCTGCCCGCCCGTTCCCTTCGTGCCGCTGCTGCCCGCCGGTCTGTTGCCGCCGCCTGGGGGCCTGCTCCGCTCAGATCTGCCGCCTGAGCCGCCCGTTCCCCCGCTCCCACCTGATCCTGATTGTCCCATCTGGAAGAACCCTCTCTTCAGAACGCTTATAATTATATAGTCAGCCCGGCACCGGGCAACGGCACTTTGTAACACATACGCTTTCGCGAAGTCAAGAAGAGCGAGGAGAGGTATTCAACAGTGGTGTATTACCGGCCCGTGACTTTAGACGATTACCAGCAAGTCAAAGACCTGTTGGAGGAGTGTGGCATAGAAGGGCAGCAGGCCGAGGAGTCGCGCCTGCGCCGCATGATCGACAACGCCGACCGCACCGTGGGAGCCTTCGACGGCGATACCCTGGTCGGTTTCGCCCGCGCCCTGTGCGACGAGGCGTTCAGCGGCTACATCGGTACGGTGTGCGTCCGCCCCAACTACAGGGGCCAGGGCATCGGCACCGAGCTGGTCAACCAGCTAACGGAGGACAGCCCCGAAATCACCTGGGCAGTCAGGGCCGTTGAGGACTCCGCCCCCTTCTGGGAGAGACACGGCTTCACACACTCGCCAGTCGGCATGGAGAAGCTGCGAGAGAGATAAGTAATTACGAATTACGAATTACGAATTACGAATTGCAGACTCTACCCGTAATTCGTAATTCGTAATTCGTAATTCGTAATTTGCCCCTATCCCTTCCATCTGCTATACTCGCCCTCGACAAAGCGGGTCGAGACTTCACTGCACCGTAGAGATGGCCGCTTGCAGCCTGTTCGTGACGTATGGAGGGCCACATGACAGTTGCTATTGACCAGGAAGATTGGAAGAAAGTGCTTGCCGAGGTGGTGGGTACGTTCTTCTTCTTCTTCATAGGTATCGGGAGCATAGCGGGGGCGAGCCAGGCGGGCGGGGCGGGACTGCTGCTCGTGGCGCTGGCACACGGGGTAGCCCTCGCGATTGCCATCACGGCGTTGGGACCCATCTCCGGCGCTCACTTCAACCCGGCGGTCACTATTGGCTTGCTGGTGACGCGCAAGATCAGCCCGGTGCTGGCGCTGCTCTACATACTGGGGCAGCTAATCGGTGGCGTCGCGGCATGCCTCGGACTGGCGATGGTATTGCCCCGCAGCATCTGGGAGCAATTCAGCCTGGGCACGCCGGGTGTGGCCGGCATAGGCACCGGGCAGGCCGTGTTGCTTGAAGGCATCCTGACCTTCTTCCTGCTGCTGGCCGTATTCGGCACGGCGGTGGACGCTCGCGCTCCCAAGATCGGCGGCTTCGGTATCGGCCTCACCGTGTTCGTGGACATCCTGGTGGGTGGGCCTTTCACCGGCGGCGTGATGAACCCCGCCCGCGCTCTCAGCCCCGCCATGGTCTCCGGGGCGTGGAACGACGCCTGGTGGGTCTACTGGGTCGGCCCGATCCTGGGTGGCATAGTCGCGGCTCTGCTCTATAAAACGGTCTTCCTGCCACGCGAGGGCGACACCGTAGTCACCGCCCCAACTATCACCGACCGGCCACAAGAACCGCCCTTCAGCGAGCCGAACCTGCTGGATAATCGCTAAGTGACGATGGACGATAGAGTGATGAGGACTGAGGACTGAGGTCTGAGTAGAGAGTGGGTAAAGGCCAACACCCATCCGAACAATCCTAATCTTGGCGTGCTCTTGGCGTCCTTGGCGTCTTGGCGGTTCCGTCTCCTATCGTCTATCGTCCATCGTCCATCGTCCGACACGCTTGACGCCTCACCTGGGAAGATGGTATACTCGATAGGCTGCGTCGTGAGGCTGTATAGCGCACGGGGCGGCGTTTTGGGCCTGTAGCTCAGTTGGGAGAGCGCTACAATCGCACTGTAGAAGTCAGGAGTTCGAGTCTCCTCAGGTCCACAACAGAATCGGGAGAATGCAGAAGGCATTGGTACCCACGTACCGGTGCCTTCTGTATAGTTAACTCGGAAGTCCAGGCGAACCGAACTGTAGCATTCGTGGTTCTTGTCAATCTTGCATTGTTGGTGCTTACGTCCTGGTTTCTCTGGCGATAAGAGTTCACCTGAAGTGGCATACCTGTGGCTTCATGTTTCCACGCTCCAGATCATCGTCATATCTTCGTCCTACCATATGTATGGAGAACTTTGGAAATGCATAATGCGCTATGTAGATACAAGTGGCAGGGTCCGGTGTTCGCCCTCCTGACTGCCCTGCTTGTGTTGGTGTTATCAACGGTTGTCACCTTGGCGGGCGGAGCCAGGATCGCGCGTGGCGCTGTGCTGACCGAGGCCCCGTATGTTGGGAATAACCCTGGACTAGAGGCTCCCGAAAAAACCTCTGGGGGTGCTTCCTCCGGCGCTTGCGTAGCCTCGTTCGAGATAGTAGATAGTCCGAGTCCCGGGGCCCTCAACTACATTTATGGAATGGAGGCCATAAGCTCCAACGATGTTTGGGCGGTGGGCTTCACTTCAGAAGAAGCCCTGTTCGAGCACTGGGACGGCAATACCTGGAGCGTTGTGCCCCCGGGGAGTTCCCCTACTTCCACCAGCCATGTCATGGCAGGCGTGTCGGCACTTAGCAGCGACGATATTTGGGCGGTCGGCCACTACTACGCGGGTCCGGAGAAAATCTACGCGACTCTCATAGAACATTGGGATGGCTCGCAATGGACTATAGTGCCCAGCCCTGACCCCGGTGCCTCCCGGAACCGTTTGTTTGATGTGCTGGCTTTATCTTCCACAGATGTTTGGGCGGTTGGCGTATACGGACCTAGCGACGCATCCACCTCCTTTATTCTTCACTGGGATGGCGTTTCCTGGAGCCAGGTAGCCAACCCAAATCCCGCTAGCTCCTCGAGCTACCTGGGTGCGCTCTCGGCCACCGCGCCCGACGACATATGGGCGGTCGGCTTCCGTACCAACCTCTCCACACACATCAATCACACGCTCATAGAGCACTGGGACGGCACAAGCTGGAGTATCGTACCCAGCCCGAACCCCGGCGGCGTAACGGACCCTCTTGCAAATAATATACTCTCAGACATTAAGGCCCTTGCTCCAGACAATGCCTGGGCCGTCGGCCTCTTCAACACCGGTGAAGCAGGTGACCAGACGCTTATTGCCCATTGGGATGGTACAACCTGGAGCGCGGTGCCTGGGGTAAATCCTGGCACCTATTCAAACCGCTTGTCCGGCATAGACGCCCTTTCCGCAGACGACGTGTGGGCGAGCGGGACCTTCGCACATAGCGAGCCTGGCCGCCTCCGCAGGCCCCTGGTGCTCCACTTTGACGGCGGCAGTTGGAGCCAGGTGGAAGCCCTGCAGCGTGGAGAGGCCGGTAGTTCCATATCGGCGGTTACCGTAGCGGGTCCGGATGACGTCTGGATAGGCGGGGTTTTCCCGAACGGCGGCGAACAACACACACTGACGGAGCATTACTCTAACGACTGTGCGGTAACCTGTACGCTCAATTTTGCTGATGTGCCGTCCACGGGGGCAGGCTCTACCTTCTATGATTCGGTGCGCTGCCTTGCGTGCAAGAACATAATCAGTGGGTACCCGTGCGGAGGACCAGGGGAAGCATGCAACGGCAATGATGACCCATACTACAGGCCAGGTGCTAACGTAACCAGGGGTCAGTTGTCCAAGATCATCGCTAACTCCGCAGGTCTGGATGACCCCATAGCAGAAGGCCAGCAGCAGTTCGCGGACGTACCTCCTGGTTCTCCTTTCTACGAGTTCGTGGAGAGGCTGGCACAAACAGGAGCCATAGCGGGATACCCGTGCGGTGTTCCTGGTGTGACGGAACCCTGCGACAGTGAGGGCAGACCTTACTTCCGCCCCAACAACCCCGCCACACGTGGGCAGATCTCCAAGATAGTGTCCATAGCCGCAGGGTTCGAGGAGGACGTACCTACCGGCCAAGAGACGTTCACAGATGTAGACCAGGACAGCCCGTTCTGGGTATACATAGAGCGTCTGGCAGGGAGGGGCATCATCTCAGGGTACGGTGAGGCATCGAGGTGCCCAGAGACAGGTGCTCCGTGCTTCCGGTACAACGAGAACACCACTCGTGGTCAGATGGCGAAGATAGCGGCTAACGCTTTCTTCCCCAACTGCTCCACACCTGCCAGGCCGTAACCAAGCCGTAGCCACGAGATAGAGACTAGCCTTAACCATCCTGAAGACGTTAGCAAAGGGTTCTACCTGGGATCAGGCTGAATACTTCTTGATGTTGGGAAAGACTAAAGATAGCTATCGAGAAGGCCCTCCAGGATAATCTGGAGGGCCTTCTGTTTTGTGCCCGACACCCCCTCCGAGTCTTTCCCCGCTGCCTGTTGCTATTGACACCCCGTCTATAATACATGTATTCAGCTATACTCGTCCTTATCCCGCTTTGAATGCGCCGGTCGCCGCATGCCTGGTGAAATCGGTGGGCTGAACAAACGTACACAACGACAGTCTGAAGGGGAACCGAAGTGCTAAAGCAAGACTGGTTTAGTTTGTTCTTTCCCGAACCCCTCGACGCCCTCGACTGGGTCAATCTGCAAACCTGCGGCGTCCGCAGGGTGCAGCTATTCTTCCGCACCGCTCTCAGCCGCCCGAACCTGCTCCAACAACTCGCGGGCATGGGGGTGCGCGTCATATTGCGCCTTGAGGAGCCGGGGCAGGACGAGTCACTCAATGACACGTATTATGGCGCGGGTGCTGCTGCCAGGATTCGCACCCAACTGCTCCAAATTATGCAGTTGGTCGAGGTAGAGGCCGTAATAGTCGGCAACGAGCCGGAGCACCCTTATGATCTCACCTGGCGGTCGGGCAACTGGGGCAACAATCCCGATGGCAAGTGGTCGTTGGGCAAAGCCTGGCAACACGCGCGCGCCTTCGATGAGGTGAGTCGGGTACTTATAGACCTCCAGCTCAAGACCGTATCGCCCGGCTGGTCGTGCCAGCGGCTGACGCCCAACGACCGTGCACAGCCGGGGCGCGCCACCTGGTCCAGGATTTGTACCGACTCCTATAACGGCACCTTCATCAGGAATCCGGCGGGAGGATCCAGGCTAGCCAACGGCGCTCACATCTACGTGCACAACTGGCTGGGCGAAGAAGATTTCAACCGCTTCAAGTGGGAGTTCGGGAACGAACTGGAGCGCTGCCACCGCGCCATCTGGATCAACGAGTGCAACACCAACAACGGCGGGCCTGTGGACCGCATGATGGCGGTCCTGGCTATGGCCGACCTGGTGCGGGCGCACCCCGACGGCAACCGCGTGGAGAGTTTCTGCCCCTTCGTCTCGAATGGCCTCGGCAATGCCTATCCCCCCGGCTATATCCTTCGCGACCCGGAGTGTTATAGACGGGTCGCCGCCTGGATGGCAAGCTAAAAGCTGTACCCTCAACTTATCATGGCGGCAAGCGCGCAGCCTTAGGCCCTCGCCGCTCGAAAACCTCAGAACGCATTTAAGGATAGACCATGCGTCTTGAGGTGGTTGTTCCTGCCATTTGCCGTACTGTTAGCCGCTGGCCTGTCTGCGGCTGCTGCCCATTTTGCTGCCTTTGCCTCGTATTACCCGGCAAAAGGATTGACACCACCTTGCCCCTAAAGTTATACTTGGGCCGTTCGCTTCTGCATAGCTGCTGATTCGTGCTGGTCGCGTAGCCGCGTGCTCGCGTGGTCGCACCCAGCCAGACCGGCCGCTTGTTACCGTTCACTCTTATGCTACACGTCTAACTTTCTCCGCGAACCCTCACACATCAGGACCCCGTATCTATCGCAGGTGCTTAGTCCTTGTGTTAGCTGCCATCTCTGCAAACAGGAGTGAAGTACATGTCCAGGTCTCACAAACACGATATATTCCGGCCCAGGGTCTCGCTGCTCTTCATCGCCCTGGGTGCCTCGCTGCTGCTGGTAGGCTCCGTGCTGGCAGCCAGCCTCTGGTCTGGCTCAGGGCTAAAGGTGCTGAGCGCACAGGCCCTGGCAGCCCTGTCGGCGGTGAACGCCCCGGACAGCGTGCAGGCCATTTCGCTGTCTACCAGCACGGCCTACACTCAGACTTTTGACGGGATGGGGACCAGTCCTACCGCGACCCTGCCCATAGATTGGAAGGTCAGCAAGCACCCGACTGTTCGTGACCTGGGTAGTTACGCTTCAGCGGGCACTGCAACCGAGCGTGCCGGGGGCGCGAACCTGGCCACTAACGCAACGCAGGGCATCTACAATTTCGGTGCCGGTACCACGGCGACCGGTGATGCGGACAGGGCCGTCGGATTCTTGTCTTCCGGCTCGGGGACGGCTAGTGGGAACTTGTACGCCCAATTCGTGAACAATACAGGTTCTACACTTAACAGTGTTACGCTCTCCTATGATGTTGAGAAGTACAGGAACGGCACAAACGCATCAGGGTACCGCATCCAGATGTACTATTCAACAGATGGCACCAATTGGACCTCTGCCGGGGCGAACTTCCTGACCAGTTTCCCGGCGGATGCCAACTTCAGCGGTTGCACCCCGGCACCCTGCACGACGGTGCCGGTCACCAACCAGACTCTGCCCATCACCCTCCCTAACGGAGGCAATCTATACCTGCTTTGGAACTATTCAGTTACGAGTCCCGGTACCTCTGCAACGAACGGGCAAGCCCTGGCCGTCGATAACTTTTCCATCCTGGGAGTAGCGCAACCCACTGTAACGCCCTGGATCACGCCTAGCGCCACGAACACTCCAACCGAAACCCCTACAGAAACCAGCACGGCTACCAGCACGGCCACAAATACCGCCGAGCCCACAGCCACCGAAACGGCTACTGAGGTCCCGACCAAGACCCCAACGGAAGTTCCTCCCCCTACATTCACCGCCACAGTTACTGAGACAGCCACAGAGGAGCCAACGGCCACCGAAACCGCAACTGAAACCGCAACCGAGACGGCCACTGAGACGGCCACTGAGACGGCCACTGAAACCGCCACTGAGACGGCTGAGCCTACTGCAACTGAGACGGCCACTGAAGTTCCGACTGAGACTCCAACCGAGACGGCGACCGAAACCGCCACTGAGGAGTCTACGGAAACGTCGACGGGTACCGCCACAAGCACCGCTACGGAGATAGCTCCCACCGAAACCAGCACGGCAACTAGCGTGGCAACCAGCACCGCCACCCAAGAAGTAGCCACTGAAACCAGCACGGCCACGAGCACCGCTACAGAAGAATTAGCTACGGAGACTTCTACCAGCACGGCTACTCAGACCGCCGTCGCCACCGGCACCAATACCACCGTAGCCTCTTCAACGAGCACCAACACCGCTGCGGCGACCATGACCCCGACTAACACGGCAACGGGCACGAGTACGGGTACGAGTACGAGCACCGCCGTTCCAGCCAGCCAGACGAGTACCGCCGTGAGCACCGGCACAAGCACCGGCACAAGCACCCGTACGGCCACCACTATTCCGAGCGCGACGTTTACGGCCACCGCGACGGCCACAGCCACAGGAGCGGCTAACGCCACCGCCACCGCTACGCCCACCGTATGTGCTGTGTTTAGCGACGTGCAGCCCGGCTCTACCTTCTACGTATACATCCGCTGCCTCTCATGCCGGGGCGTGATCAGCGGCTACTCCGACGGCACCTTCCGGCCGGGCGATCCCATCACCAGGGGGCAGATAGCCAAGGTGGTGTCCAACGCGGCAGGCTTCAACGAGGACCCAGGCTCGCAGATATACTCTGACGTGCCTCCAGGCTCGCCGTTCTACGTCTACATCAACAGGCTGACCAACAGGGGTATTGTGGGCGGCTACCCCTGCCCGCAGCGTCCTGGAGAGCCTGGAGAGGTAGCAGGTGGCGGAGACGAGTGCAACCCTGAGAACCCTACCCTCTACAGGCCCAACGCATACGCCACACGCGGGCAGATGGCGAAGATAGTGTCCAACGCCGCAGGCTACTCGGAAGC
>DASVRN010000221.1:0-5654 GCA_036388595.1 Chloroflexia bacterium | reverse complement strand
CAAGCTCCGGGTAGTCGCCGCGCACGCCCAGCAGCAGCACGAAGCCGGAGCACGAAGGCTCAAGCCGCTCCATGCGTTTTATCAGATGCTCGTCGCGGAACACCTCCGGCACCAGGGCAGGGTACGCGTACATGGGATCGGCGTTAACAATGACGGCGTCCGCCCGCAAGTGGCCTCCATCCTTGAGCCGCACGCCCGTAGCCTTCGCTCCCGTGAAGCCCCTGTTCGGCTCCACGTTGATTTGTTCCACTTCGCACTCAGGCATGAAGCGCACGCCCAGGTCGCGGGCCACCTCCATCAGCGCCTCCACAATCCGGTACAGCCCGCCCTTCACATAGTAGCCCCCGCCCGCGATCTCCAGGTACGGTATCATCGCCAGGGTGGCCGGGGCCTTGTAGGGAGAGGAGCCGTTGTAGGTGGCGTAACGGTCGAAAAGCTGCACCATGCGTGGGTCTTTGAAGAAGCGTCTCACCACGCGGTCCATGCTGATGTGCGCGTCTATTCGCAGGGCGTCCAGGCCCCGGCGCGAGATGAGGTCCAGCAGTCGGGGCCGCTCCCTCAACAGGAAGACCGGGCCGGCGCGCTCGAACATCTTGCGGGCGTAGGCGAGGAAGCGGAAGAGGCCGGTCACGTCGCCCGGAGCGAACCCCCCTACCTCAGTGACGAGCCGGGGTAAGTGGGAAGAGATTTCGAGGCTGGAGCCGTCGGGGTAGCGGTAGCGGCAAATAGGCTCCAGCGGTTCCAGCGTAAGATAGTCTTCCATGCGTCGCCCGGCAGCGTGAAACGTCTCGCTCAACACGCCCGGCAGCGTGACCAGCGATGGGCCGGTATCGAAGCGGAAGCCCCCGGCCTCCACAATATTGAGCTTGCCACCGGGCGTGGCGTTCTTCTCGACCAGCGTGACGCGATGCCCCTGCGCCGCCAGCCGAACCGCCGCGCCGATGCCACCCAACCCCGCCCCTACCACAGCTACGTGACTCATTGGCCCGCGACCGGAAACTCAGCCTCTGTGGCGGCACGCCGGGCGCTCAGAGCCTGCTCTATGGCGTCCAGGTCGATTTCGGCGTAGCTATTGACGAGCACGTCGGCGGTGGATATGTCCTGGTCTTCGTTGAAGCCGTTGCGGAAGCCGATGCAGTACATACCGGCGCGCCGGGCCGACAGCACACCGTTCTGCGAGTCCTCCATCACCACGCACTCAGCAGGCTCCACACCTAGTCGTTGCGCGGTGTGCAGGTAAATCGCCGGGGAAGGCTTGCTCTCGCCGCTGGGAAGGTCATCGGCGCTGATAATGGCCTCAAAGTCGGAGCGAAGATCGAATCGGTCCAGCACAATCTCTATCCAGGAGCGTGTAGAGGAAGATGCGAGCGCGACCGGCACCTCACGCCGGTGCAGTTCGGCAATTAGCTCGGAGAAGCCCGGAATGAGCGCCACCATCTCGCGGTAAATCTGCCGGGCCATAGCCATGTAGACTTCTAGGAAGTCGTCTTTGCTGTGCGTAACGCCGTACTCGGTGGTCAGCAGGCGGTACATGTTGTCCAGGCTCAGCCCGATGATGCGGGTCTGGTCGGCGTCGGTCCAGTTGGGCACCAACGAGCGCAGGAAGAAACCTTCGGGCTTCTTCCAGTGCAACTCGCTGTCCACGATCACGCCGTCCATATCAAAGATGAAAGCCTGCATGCTAGCCGCCGATCTCCTCTAAAGCATGTGTATATGCCCTATACGTACGCTCGCCGTGGGCAACCAGGATTACCTGCTCGACCGACTCCGGCTCCGCTGCCAGGAAGTCCGTTATCTCGCGAATGGCGATAGGCACGGCCCGCTCCACCGGGAAGCCGTATACCCCCGTGCTGATAGAGGGAAACGCAATCGTCCGCACCCCACGCTCGTCGGCCAGCTTAAGGCTGTTGCGGTAGGCGGAGGCTAACAACGCGTCCTCACCATTATCCCCGCCCCGCCAGACCGGCCCAACGGTATGGATGACCCACTTAGCAGGTAGGTTGTAGCCCCCGGTGATGCGCGCTTCGCCCGTGGGACAGCCGCCAAGGGTGCGGGTCTCTTCCAGCAACTGCGGCCCGGCAGCGGCGTGTATAGCCCCGTCCACTCCCCCGCCGCCCAGCAGCGAGTTGTTGGCCGCGTTGACGATGGCATCCACCCGCATGCGCGTAATATCGCCCTGCACTACGCTTATCTTGTCTGACATAGTCATTTATTGTACTACAGCTTCCCGCGTTCGGCACAACTCATGAGTGGAATATTGAATACTCACCGCAGAGAGCGCAGAGGTTACGCAGAGATAGTGAAGGTTTGTGGAGGAAACGTGGGCTGGCACACATGGGCGTTACTAAAGACCAATACCCCGCTCTGTCATCCTGAGCGTAGCGAAGGATCAGGTGGGTAGGTGAGAGGCTACAACGTTCAGGATAATGGTGGTGAGAGGAACCGTGTGCCTCAATGGGGAGAGTCAAACACGGGGAACTGATCCTTCGCTACGCTCAGGATGACAAGGGGGGAGTGGGGTACTAATCATCCTCCTCCAAAGGCTAAACCCTTACCCTTCTCTGCGTAACCTCTGCGTTCTCTGCGTCTCTGCGGTGCAATTCTTTGTTCCCCTTGCCGCAATCTACCGAAACCAGGGGGAAGTCTTGAGGCCAGGGGTAGCCTGATCTTCCTGGCGCTGTGCCTCTTTGCGGGGTTGTTTGCTCTTGATGCCTTGCTGGGCGCGGGCCTCCTCGGTGAGGAAGCGGGCGTGGCGGGCGGGGGACATGCCGGAGCCGTAGCGGTTGGCGTAGACCTGCGTGAATTCAGCCCCCAGGAACAGGATTTGTGCCGAGTAGTATATCCAGACGAGCACGACTACCAGGGAGGCAGCCGCCCCGAAGGCCGATCCGACGTTACCCAGGCTGAGGTAGATGCCCAATGCTATCTGGCCGAGCAGGAAGAGCAGGGCGGTCACGGCCCCACCTATCAGCACCTCTTTCCAGCCTACTTCTATGTCGGGCACGAACTTGAAGATTAGCGCAAACATCACGCTTATCACCGCCAGAGTGACCACGTAGTTGACCGCGTTCCAGAGCAGCGCCCCACCCGGCAGGCTCTCGCTGAGGAACGGCCCCAGGGTGGAGAGTAGCGCGTTTATGACCAGCGACACCAGCAGCAGGAACCCCACGCCCAGCAACATGCCGAACGAAAGGAAATTCTTCGTGAGGGCGGCCATTATCCCCCCGCCTGGAGCGGGTTCGACCTCCCAGATGGTGTTGAGCGCGTCCTTTAGCTGGTTGAAAATGCCCATCGCGCCGAGCAGCAGCGTCCCGGTGCCAATCACGCTCGCGATGGTGCCCGCCGTGGGTTGGCTGGCGCTCTGCACCAACGCCTCTACAAACTCGGCATTGGTGGGACCAAGCACCTGGCCGAGAGTACCCTGAATCTGCCCGCTGGCGGCTGCTTCGCCAAACACAAACCCCGCTATGGCTACAACCACCACAAGCATCGGCCCAATCGAGAAGATGGCATAGTATGCCAGCGCCGCCCCGAGACGCGAAGCCTTGTCCTGCGCCCAGTCCTGGAACGTCTCCTTGACCAGGCCGAGCAGCGAATTATTTTTCATGTTGAAAACTCTTTTCGCGGACGATGGACGATGGACGATGGACGATGGACGATGGACGATGGACGATGGACGATGGACGATGGACGATGGTCGAGTGGTTAGTGGTTAGTGGTTAGTGGTTAGTGGTTAGTGGTTAGTGGTCGGAGAGTACCAAACAATCCTTAACCTTGGCGCGTCCTTGGCGCCTTAGCGTCTTGGCGTTTCCGTCTCCTATCGTCCATCGTCCATCGTCCATCGTCTACCTGAACCAGGGTGAAGCTTTGAGGCCGCGAGGCTTTGAGCGTGGCTTGTCGCCACTGCCTTCGGAGCCTTTGTCATCGTCCTTGCTGGGGATGCCTTCCTGGGCGCGTGCCTCTTCAGTGAGCGGCTCGGCGTTCGAGTCGGGTACCACGCGCGAGCCGAAGCGGCGGGCGTAGACCTGCGTCAGCTCGGCCCCGATGAAGAAGATAAGCGCCGAGTAGTATATCCACACCAGTACGATCACAATCGAGCCTGCGCCGCCAAACGCCGTGCCAACGCTGCCGCTGCCGAGATAGAGACCCAGCGCGATCTGTCCAACCGTGAAGAGGACGGCGGTAATGAACGACCCCACCAGCACATCCTTCCAGGCCACCTGCACATCAGGAAGGAACTTGAAGAGCAAAGAGAACATCAAGGTGATGATGCCGATCGTGATGAGGATGTTCACTATCTGCCAGATTATGTCGGCACCAGGGAGCAGGTTCTTCAGGAACGTGCCGAGGGCTGCGATACCGGCGCTCACAACCAGCGACACGAGCAGCAGGAAGCCGGTACCGAGCACCATCGTGAATGAGAGGAACCGCTCGCGCAAGATGCCCAGGATGCCCTGACCTTCCTTGGGCTTGACCTCCCAGATGGTGTTGAGCGCGTCCTTCAATTGCCCAAACACGCCCGAAGCGCCCATCAGCAGCGTAACGATGCCTATAGAACCTGCGATAATATCAGCACCGCCCTTGTCAGCGTTTTTCAGGGCTTCGCCTATTGTCTCCTTGCCGCTCTCACCGACAAGGTTACCTATCGTGCTCAGCATCTGCTCTTGAACAGCTGCCTTGTCGAAGAGAATACTGGCAACCGACAGCGCAATCAGCAGGAGAGGGCCAATGGAGAAGATGGTGTAGTAGGCGAGGGCCGCCGCCAGCCGGGGCACCTTGTCCTCACCGAAGTCCTTGAAGGTGTCCTTCAAGACGTCGAGAATGGCTTTGAAATTCATACATAGACTCCTTGTGCTATCTTAACAAGCAGCTATGCAAGGGCCGTACCAAAGAGGATTTGGGAATTGGGATTACGGATTTCGGATTTAGTAGAAGTTCAACAAATCCGAAATCCGAAATCCTAATTCCCAAATCACGCCGCTATGCGGCGCACGGTTTCGTGCAGGGCGCGCAGGCCGAGGTAGACGTTGGAGAGGGAGATGCGCTCGTCGTGGGCGTGCATCAGGGCTGAGGGGGCGGCACCGGGTTCGTCGCGCATGAGGCCGAAGCCGTAGACGTCAACGCCGAGGGGTTCGGCAAAGCGGCCGTCGCTGGCCCCGGTAGCCATGAAGGGCACGAGGGTCGCGCCTGTTAACTCTTTGGTGACGTCCTGCATGATGCGGAATAGCTCCGTGTCAAAGCTGCTGGCCGAGCCGGGCCAGTATTCGTATACCTCCACCTCCATGTCGGGGCCGACTATCTCCGTTATCTGCCGGGCGAACTCGTCCATGGACACACCAGGCAGCACCCTGCCGTCAACGTCGGCCTCGGCGGTGGAGGGGATGACGTTGATACGGCTACCGGCGGGGTAGAGGATGGTGGGCGCGGCGGTGTTGCGGAGTTGCGCGTTCAGGGTCAGGCGGGCGGCTGGCGACAGGGGCGAGTCTTGCAGCGCCATCTCCATCGTGTACTCGTTCAGCAGGTCGCCAATCTTGGCTTCGGCGCGGGGCTCACCCTCAAAGATACGCTCCAGCATGCCCCGCACGATGTCGCTTGGCTGTATAGGCATCTGGAACGAGCCTAGCCTACCCAGCGCCACACCCAACTTGACTGTG
>DASVRN010000220.1:0-1974 GCA_036388595.1 Chloroflexia bacterium | reverse complement strand
CTTTAACTGGGCTATCATCGTCATCGATAGTGATGGCGGCGGCGCGTCACGATTACGAAATAAACAAGCCAAAGCAAAAAACCCATACAAGGAGAAAACAAAACAATGAAGGCGAATAGTAGAATTCTAGCTCTAGGTAGCGTGCTGTTGTCGGCGGCCGTGATAATGGCCGTATTCACGGCAATCTGGCTCCTGCCGAGGGAAGCGGCCCCGGCGGGCGCGCAAGGCAGCCAGGCGGCAGCCACCTCCACCGCGCAGGCGGCGAGCGACAAGGGAGCCGAAAAGCCCTCCACCATAACCGTGCGCGGCCTGGGCAGCATCAACGCCAGCCCCGATACGCTGGTAGTGAACGTCGGCGCGAACATCCAGGCAGCCACCGTCAAGGAAGCCCAGGACCAGGTAACCAAGATCATGGACGCCATCACCGCTCAGCTCAAGGCTGCCGGTGTGGCCGAGAAGGACTATCGCACGGTGCAGTACAGCGTCGAACCCGTGCTCGACTACGCTGACGGCAAGACCCAGCCCAAGCTGACCGGCTTCCGCGTGGTGAGCATGATCGAGGTCAGCCTGCACGACCTGGCAAAGGCCCCCGAGGTGCTCGACGCGCTGACCACGGCCGGCGCCAACACCATCTACAACAGCGGCTTCGCGATTGCCGACCCCGCGGCCCTGTACCAGCAGGCGTATGACAAGGCCGTTGACGACGCCGAGATGCGGGCGCAGCGCCTGGCCGACATGTCGGGACAGAAGCTCGGCAAGCTCGTGAGCATCAGCGAAGGCTCGGCCAACGTGCCCGGCCCGGTGTACGACAAGGGTGGCGCGGGCATGGGTGCCGGTGGCGGTGTCGCCATCTACCCCGGCCAGCAGGCCGTCTCGGTCGATGTAGTAGTTACTTACGAGGCGACTGCTAAGTAGTACAAGGTAGCGTCCGGACTAGGCCATCGTAACTTGCGCCCCGCGAAAAGTAATGTTGGCAGCCTGTCCGAAGCTTACCCCAATAGAAATGCCTATCACGCCCCCCAACCGCACGGGGGGCGTGAAGTCACGTCTGAAGCTGCTGTTGCTGCCCAACCTCAAGTTGTCTGCCGTGAACCAGCGGTCCCTGCCGTTCCCCCACAAATGAACGCTCTCCACAGTCGCTTGACCGTCGATATCGAAGAAGACCTCCAGCCTTGAAAGGCTACTGGGCACATCATTTACGACGGTAGGGGTTGGAAAGGGAATGTGGAACCAGATAAACTTTCCTGACTTACCCCGGAACGTTGTGCCCCACCCCTGGCGCAGCCCGACTATATCCGTCCAGCCTATGCCGTTGACGTTCTCCAAATCTCCGGGCGAAAAACTCGAACCCCCACCAGGAGCCTCTGCGACCGAAACTGCGTTTCCGTGGACAAAGTACGTAGATGCCATCTGTCTGCTCCTTTTCTGTGTGAACTAAGCAATCGCCTCTCGCGCCTTTCGTGCCTCAACCGCGGGCATGTACTCTAATGTCCGATGTGCCCTGCAAGTCAATACTTACATAGCACCGCAGCACTACCAGCGCAAAAGCATCTAAGGCATGTAGAAGTAAGAGGGCGTGGGTATCGCCATTGGTGGTAGCTGATAAGGAGGAAGTCTAAGGAACCGGTTGAATTGTGCCGGTAATTGTAAGGCTGCCATCTGAACCAGACAAAAACCCACCCTGGAACCGGGAGGTTCCAACGACCGTGATGTTTCCGGTCGCCGGGTCACGTCGTGCGCCCGCCAGGTTGAAAGCTCCCGAGGGAGAAGTGGATGTCTCTGTCGTAAAATTGAAATCTGCTTGCGAGGGGCAGGCGAAAGGACAGCCTACGCTGTGGGTGAACAGCAGCGTTACTGGCAGGTCTAACCGACCGGATAACGGGTCGAAAGTCCCGGTGCCTGCCCGAAGCAAAGTAACCGTGGTAGTATTGGTGCCCCAGGGGTCCGGTACGGGGAAGGTGACGACAATCGGAG
>DASVRN010000219.1:0-8531 GCA_036388595.1 Chloroflexia bacterium | reverse complement strand
TAGGCTCCTGCCGCGTAGGACCCAGCCCTCAACGCCACTTAGCAGATGCAGTCCCACAATGCCGTACCTCGATCGGGAATTAAACCCCCCTGTAGCGGGTATGAGGGTACAGGGCACCGCTAGTTCCCCGTCTAGCACGACGCTTAATGTTACCGTATGGGCAGGGCAATGTCAAGGAAGGGACGAGGGACGCGGGACGAGGGACGAGGGACGAGGGACGAGGGACGAGGGACGAGGGACGAGGGACAAGTGGTTAGTGGTTAGTGGTTAGTGGTTAGTGGTTAGTGGTTAGTGGTTAGTGGTTAGTGGTTAGTGGTTAGTGGTTAGTGGTTAGTGGTTAGTATCCAAACCATCATCCTCTTTGCGCGTCCTTTGCGTACTTTGCGTCTTTGCGTTTCCGTCTCCCATCGTCTATCGTCCACCTATGGCACGAATGCCTCATGCACCTCAATCTGGCTGCCGCCGGGGGTGGGGCCTCCGGTTGGGATGTAGACGGTGTTGTTCACGACCGCCGCGCCTATGCCATGTCGTGGTGTGGGCATGGGGGCGAGGGCTACCCAGCTATCGGTGGTGGGGTTGTAGGCTTCGTTTTCCTCGAAGGTGCCTTCCGTGGCTTCGCCGCCGAAGACGAGCATGTGGCCCTGCAAGGCTACCGCCGCGATGCCGCTCCGGGGTGTGGGCAGGGGCGCTTTGGTCTGCCACCTGTTCGTTGCGGGGTCATACACTTCGTTGATGCCGGTGTTGCGGGCGAAGCTGCCAAAGCGGCCCGCGATAGCGTAAATCTTGCCTCCGAGGGCCACCACGCCCAGGTGGTCGCGGGCTGTGGGCATGGGTGCGAGCCGGGTCCAGCTATCGGTAGCAGGGTCGTATACCTCGTTGGAGGGCACGTCTTCCTGGTCGCGTCCACCTACGGCGTAAATGTTGCCATCGAGTACAGCCACGCCTAACGCTCCACGAGCAGTGGGCATCGAGGCCAGCTTGCGCCACTTGTCGGTTGCGGGGTCGTACTCGTAGGTGTCGGTAAGGCCCCGGCCGCTCAACCCGTAGCCTCCTATCATGTAGACTTTGCCGTTCAGCCCCACCGCCCCCGCGTGGTTCACCTCTACCGGCACCGCCGCCCGGCTGCGCCAGGTGTTGGTAGCTGTGTCATACTCTTCATTGATGGCCTGGCCCTTCCCGCTGAAGCCGCCCAGCACGTATATCTTGCCGTTCACCTCGGCCACGGCTACCTCGCTACGCGGGGTGGGTATGGGCGCTTTGGTGAGCCAGCGACCTTGCCCCTGGCGGAACTGCCCGGTCTGCGCCGTTGCAGAGGCCGCTGTGGTAGGGCTTGTCGCGGGCCGGGGTGTGCCGGTTGCGGTGTACTTCTGGTCGTAGCGGAACCTGCCGAGCAGGCTTAACAATACGTCGTTCGGTGCCTGGTTCTCAAGGTGTAACTCGAACACCGCACGCTCGAAGTATTGCACTGTGTAGGTCTTGCCGTCTGTGTCGCTTTTCTCCTGGAACTCCTCGGAGATGGGGTAGCCTTGTTGAGCCAGCCCGCCGTTCTGCCGCCAGTATTCAAGGAACCTGCCGCCCACTCGCTTGCCTGTCTGCGCGAAGAGTTGCGAGCCGGGGGTTGTGTTGGCTTTCTGCCCAGGCGCGCCGTTCGGGTACTTACGCCCGTACTCAAACACGCCAAGCAGGGTCAGCAGCACGTCGTTAGGGGCTGCATTCTCGGTGTGTAGTTCGAACACAGCGCGCTCGAAGTACTGCACCGTGTAAGTCTTGCCGTCAGTGTCAGAACGCTCCTGCATAGCAGCGGAGATAGGATAGCCCTGCTGCCGGAGACCCCCATTTTGCTGCCAGTATTCAAGGAACCTGCCGCAGACCTGCTGTCCAGTCTGCTCGAACCGCTGGCAGTTGGCAGGCGTGGGTTGCGGGGTTTGCGATAGGGGAGCCGCCAGGCTGCTGCTTGCCAGGCTCAATACGAGCCACAGGCAAACGACATGTGCGGTAGCCCGGTTGGCGTAATATCGGTGTCTCATATCAACCTCCGGTGCGCGTTGTGGGACCTGTGCATACACATACACTAATATGCCGCTATGTTACAACCTGGTTCTCAAGTCTGAGGGTCAAAGGCCGCTTGCTCGGTTATAATACCGCGAAAGGAACATACGTTGTGCCCGCACTCCTCCCACCGGACCCACCTATAAGCCCTACCAACCGGGTAATGGCTGACGCGCCCGACGCCTCCTGGAGTCCGGTGCTATCTGCCCTGCGCGCCCGTATGGACCTGCCCAACGGCCCCTGGCGACGTCTCCCCACTGGTAAGAACGTGGTTATCGAGCTTGGTGATGAAGCCATCCTCAAGCTCATACCGCCATACTGGGCCGAGGACGCACAACGAGAAGCGGCGGCTCTACAGCTTGTGCCACCTGACGGCCCGGTGGCAACCCCCACGCTGCTGGCGTTAGATATGCTGGATGGCTGGACGGTGCTCCTGTTGCGCAGGCTGCCGGGCGCTATATTGTCGGAGCAGTGGCCTTCGCTCGCAGGTTCGCAACGTGCGGAGCTTGCCGCTCAACTTGGTGCCGTGGCCGCATGGCTGCCCCATGTGGAGGTGCCGCTGGGGTCGCCCCTGGCGTACGATTGGACTGCGCATATCGAGGCTGAAGCGGAGGCAGCACCCCGGCAGTTGGCGGAAGATGGCGCACCCGACGAGTTGCAGGACCGTTGGCTCGAGTTCCTGCGCTCGGTGGGGCCGCTACCCTCACCCGGAAGCCCGCTTGTGCTGCTCCACGGCGACCTGAGCGTGGCTAACGTGCTGGTGCGTGAGGAGGCGGGGCACTGGCGTATCACGGGCCTGCTAGACTTTGGGGACGCCTCGCTGGGAGAGTTCACCCACGACTGGCTCTCGCCCGGCATCCACAATTTCGGTGGCGACGCGGCCGTGGTAAGTGCCTTCTGCGACGGCTATGGCCTCCCCACCTCGCAGCGCACCACCGCGTTGCAGGCGCACCTAATGGCCCAGAGCCTCCTCTACTATGGCTGGCGTTACCTGCGACACAAGTTCCCGTTGCAGGGTGCGACTACGTGGGAGGAAGTGGCCGCTATCGTGTGGCCTATCACGGTCGGTGCGTGACATAGAGGAACAGGGCAGTGTCAAAGTAGGTATGTACCAATTACAGCACCCAAACTCCCCCCTGTCATCCTGAACGTAGTGAAGGATCTAAGATGTTACCTTTACCGCTCGGCTGAACCTTCAGCACCATGATCCGCTACGTTCAACAGCATCCCCATCCAACTTCTTGAGATCCTTCACTACGTTCAGGATGACATGGCCGCTCTTGGGTGCTGCTGTCCTGCTCTGACATAGCTGTGGAAGCACGGATGGCTGACTTGCAATCCGTGTGAGACTTTGTTATAATCGTAAGGCTGTAAAGCAAACCGGGTGGCTGTAGCTCAGTGGATAGAGCGTTGGGTTGCGGACCCAAAGGCCGGGGGTTCGAGTCCCTCCAGTCACGCAACAGGCCGGCCGCAAGGCCGGTCTTTTATATTCAGGGTTTATTCTGGAGAGGTCGCATAGTGGCCGAGTGCGGTCGTCTCGAAAACGACTGAAGGTGCTGAGCCTTCCGTGGGTTCGAATCCCACCCTCTCCGCTGGCCGATTTGGGATTTAGGAATTCGGATTTCGGATTTAGTAGATATCCGAGCAAGTCCGAAATCCGAATTCCTAAATCCCAATTACCGCCTGGAGAGGTCGCCTAGAGGCCTAGGGCGCTCGCCTGGAAAGCGGGTAGGGGTGCAAGCTCCTCGTGGGTTCGAATCCCACCCTCTCCGCATCAAAGACGCTTCCTTGTGGGGGCGTCTTTTTGTTTGCGCTTGTGACATTGACCAGGGAGTGTCGCAGGGAGTATCAAGCGGAGACTTGCACATGAGCCCCTTCTTGTCATTCTGCGCGGGGCTAAGAATCTCGTCCCTGGCCGGGATGCTACCCTTTCCTCATGGTACTTTTGTGGCTGTAGGAAAGGTGTTACTTGGGTGATGAAGGACGAGATTCTTCGCTACGCTCAGAATGACAAGAAGGGGCACGGTCCTGATTTGCAACATCTTGGATAGAAGCACAACGGCACGAAACGTCGTGCCCTTACAACATATCCGCTACTCAGTCCTCGGTCCTCAGTACTCATCACTCCTATCGTCCATCGTCCATCGTCCATCGTCCATCGTCCTGTTATAATGTCTCACCATGCCTATTAGCACCATCCTTTTCGACCTCGACGGCACCCTCATCAACTCGATTGACCACATCGTGGACTGCTGGCAGCACACGGTACGCACAGGGCTGGGCCGCGAAATCAGCCGGGAGGAAGTGCTGCCCACGATTGGCCGCTCTTTGCAGGCCTGCTTCGAGGAGATGGCGCCGGGCCGCAGCGATGAACTGTACGGCATCTACACCACCTACGAGCGCGACCGCCACGATGCCAACGTGCAGCTAATCATGGGCACGCGCGAGGTGCTGGACACCCTGCTGGCAGAGGGCTACAAGCTGGGGGTGGTCACCTCCAAGGTGCTACACGTGGCGATGAGCGGCCTTGAGCTTTTCCAGTTGGACCCCTACTTTGAGGTTATCATCACGCAGGCGGACACCGAGCGACACAAGCCGTACCCGGACCCACTGCTTGTCGCCTGCGAGCGTTTGGGTGTGCCGCCTGCCGATGCGGTATACATAGGCGATGCCTGGACCGATATAGAAGCGGGCAGGGCGGCGGGCATGCTTACCGTGGGTGTCACCTGGGGCGCTGCCGGTGAGGCCATCCGCGAGGCCGAGCCTGATTATATCCTCGCTACCATGACCGAACTCCCCGGACTATTGAAGCTAATGTCACTTGCTGACACAGGCTAATAACCTAGCTTGAAATGGCCGCTTGGCCTTATAATAGGAGAGAAGTGCGAGGGACCGTTATAAGTGGTGCCTTTTTTGGCGCTGTTTAGCATTCTAGGACTGGAGGATACGACATTGGATAGTGCCGAGAAGAGGGAGGTAACCGAGGTAACCGTTACCGAACAGGTGGCACCTACTGTGGTTACCGTGGAGCAGGACAAACCTGATGGTCACGACCGCTTCAGGACTTTCCTGGGCGTGATGATAGCCATCGTGACAGTGGTCGGCGCGCTAGTGGCCTGGCGGTCCGCCGTGGCAGCCACCGAGGCGGGCAACGCGGACGACGCCGGTATAATCGCCGCCCTCAACGCTCAAGAGACCAATACTATAGGCGACATCATAGCAAGCCAGAACCGCACCAGCTATCTCGATTACTGGCGGTACAAGCAAACGATAGACCAGATGGCGGCCGATGGCTCCCTGGATAACATACCCGAAGACGAGCTGGATGGGGTGGTGCGGGAGATCAACGAGGCGTCCGACCTGGCTACCGCGAGCAAGCAGTTCTTCGAGTCCCGGTACCTCAACCCCGACGGCACCTACAACGTAGCCAAACAGCGCGCCGAGAACCTGGCCGAAGAGTCGCAACGCAAAGACCTCAACGCCCAGCAGCACTTCGATGAGGCCAACCAGTGGCGCGACAAGTCCCTGGCACTGGTGGCGGCCCTGGTCCTGCTCGGTATCTCCCTGTGGCTCTTTGCATTGGGCGAGACGATAGAGCACCGCGTCAAGTACGTGCTGGCTGCGGGTGGCATGGCCCTCCTGCTGGTGGGCGCAATCGCCGCGATAGCTATAGAGTCGAATGTCTCACTAACCGACGTATATTCGCTTGCGACGACACTGACAATCGTGGTGGCCGTGCTGGTCGTGCTGGGTGCCGTGGCGATGCTGCTGATGCGCCGGGGCGATTCGGGCAGCTTGACGGCAAGAGAAGAGGACGAGTCGCCGCGTGAGGCTCGCTTCAAGCAAGCCGTGACGGTGCTTATTGCCACGGTGGCGCTGTTGGGCGCTATGGCAGCCTACTTGCAGTCCGATGCGGGCAACCGTGGCGATACCGCTATCCGGCGGGCGCAACTGCTGGCAGCCGAGTCGCTTGGCGTGCAGACCACGGGCGAAGCGAACGTCAACTTCCAGTATGGCGGCGCTGCCCGGACCTACGAAGAGTTGAGCGCGCTCGCCACCGTGGCCGACCAGGCGGGCGACGACAGGGCCGCGGCCCGCTACATCGCTATCCAGGGCGGCCTCACCCAGTTGAGCGAGCTATTGCAGCCACCCTACTTCGACCCCGAGACCGACGCGGTGCCGAACGTTGCCGCTTACCAGGCCGACCAGTATGTTGCTAAGGCCGCGACGCTCTCCGAAGCCTCGACCATAGGCGGCAACCTGGAGAACGCCTGGGAAGAAAAGTCCAACAGCTACATCATCCACCTGACCCTGCTTGCCACGGCCCTGGCCCTCCTCGGCCTGTCGCTTACCCTATCGGGGCGGGTGCGGCCGCTGTTCGTGGGCGTAGGCTCGGCACTGACGCTGGTCACGGTAATCTGGATGGGCATGGTGTTCGCCAAGCCGGTGCCTGAAATCCCGCAGGCGGCAATCGACGCTTACGGGCGTGGCGTTGGCGCGGCGTACAAGGATGACTACCCCGCCGCCGTGACCGCGTTCGATGAAGCCCTGGCGGCAGCCCCCGGTTACGGCACTGCCCTGTACGAGAGGGGTGGAGCGCGTTTCGCCCAGGGCGACTTCGAAGGAGCCATCCAGGACTACCAGGCCGCACAGGCAGCGGGCAAGGACGACGCTTCCGTGGCGTGGGACCTCGGCTACTCGTACTACCTGCTGGGCCGCTTCGATGAGGCAGTCCAGGCACACCGCAGGGCCTTGCAACTTGACCCCAGGCGCGTATACGTGCAGCTGGACCTGGCGGCGGCCCTGCTTGCTTCCGGTAAGACCGAGGAGGCTAAGGCGGAGTACCAGAAGGCGAAGGACCAGATCACCAGTCAGGTAGCCGCGGCCAAGGCGGCGGGCGGCGAACCACCTCCTTCCCTGCTGTACTACCTCGACGCCGGAGCCGATGACCTGGAAGGACTCTTCTACGAGTTGAACGACCAGCCGCGCCCTTACGCTGTCGCGCCGCCCAAGGACAAGATAGCGGGTTCCGAGGGCATGTTGCAGGTGGTTGAGGAGCAGTTCTTCGACCTGAAGAGCCTGTCGGTGGCGTTGGAGTACACCGGCAAGCCACCCACGGGCACGGTAGAGGCCGCAATCGAGCCGTTCCGCTTCGGCCAACCGACCGAGGGCGAGGACTACGACGTGGCCGACACCTTCCCCTCCGAGACGAAGGATATATGGACCCTCTACTCGTACGACGGTATGCAGGACGGGCAGCAGGTGGTCTGGAAGGTGTACGTGGACGGCCAGGAGTACCCCGAATACCGCACCGTCCAAACCTGGGACGGGGGCGCTTCGGGTGAGACGGAGCAAGCCCTGACGGACGATTTCGCCTACGGCAGCACCTACAGCTTCGACCCCGGCGAGTACGTAGTCGAGATGTACGTTGATTCAGTGCTGGTGCAGCGCGGCTTCTTCACGGTTGAGGAAGCTGAGGATGTAGCGCAAAACTAACTAAAGTTTGAACATCAGGGGAGCAAGGTCGCCGCTGTAGTACACGATGTATCTATGGCGGCAACCAAACTCCCCTCTGTCATCCTGAGCGCAGCGAAGGATCTCAGATGCTTCTCTTGCATGGCTGTTGAACCTTCAGCACCATTGGCCGCAGGTTGAACAGCATCACCTTGCCACCTTTTTGAGATCCTTCGCTGCGCTCAGGATGACAGAGGGGAGTTTGGTTATGCTATCCGGTGCTGGGACGTCATAGGTCCCATTGAGTAGCAGGGAGGCCCCGGCATAAAACATGCTCAAGTGTATTGCACACAGGCATGAGCAGCACCCCTGATTCCAAACCTAATACGGTGACGTTCTCGGAGTTTTCGGCGGGCGGGGTAGTCTACCGGCGCGTGGGTGACACCTACGAGGTCGTGGCCGTGCACCGCAACCGGCACACCGACTGGTCGCTGCCCAAGGGCCACATAGAGAAAGGCGAGACTCAGGAGCAGGCGGCCCTGCGCGAGGTGAAGGAGGAGACCGGCCTGGACGCTCGTATAGTGGCTGCGCTGGGTGAAGTCGTTTACTTCTACAGGCGTCCAAAGGGCCTCACCCGCAAGGTGGTGTACCACTTCCTGATGGAGTACACCGGCGGCGATTTTGGCCCACCCAACTGGGAGGTAGACGAAGCCCGCTGGATCGACATAGACCAGGCCCACACGCTGTTCACCTACAAGAACGACCTGGGCATAGTGCGAAAGGCAAAGGAGAAGTTGACTGAAACGTGAAACGTGAAACGTGATGCGGTTTGTGGTATAGGGTACGTGAATATATATTAGGTTGCATTGCAGGACCCTCCTCCCGTCTGTCATCCTGAGCGTAGCGAAGGATCTCAAGAAGGTGGAGAGGGAGGCTGTTGAATGTAGGGACAATGATGCTGGTGGTTCAGCATAAAAGCAAAAGGAGCATCTTAGATCCTTCGCTGCGCTCAGGATGACAGGGTGGGG
>DASVRN010000218.1:0-7105 GCA_036388595.1 Chloroflexia bacterium | reverse complement strand
AGGAGCATGGTACATGATAACGTACCATGCTCCTCTTTCTCGAATAACAATCCTTAATCTCTGCGCGTCCTTGGCGTCTTGGCGTCTTGGCGTTTCCGTCTTAACCGGTGCCTTACTTAGGTGGGGCGACTGCCAGGCCGTCGTAGGACTGGGAGCCCCAGATGCTGAGGAACTGCTTCCAGGGGAGTTCGTACTCGTACTTGCGGTTCCAGTTGGTGTTGGTGGGGCCTAGCACATCGCGGATTACCACCACTTCTTCGTTGAAGCCCATCACCACTACCGCGTGGTCGTTGCCCAGCACCGTCTTGTAGACCTGGCCGTCTTCCGTCTTGAAGACTTCGCCGTCGGGCTTGATCCAGATCGATTCGCGGCCCGGCTTGAAGTCGGCGGTGGCCTTTATCCAGACCAATTCTCCCCTGAGCAGAGCGTCCTGCAAGTCCTTGCGGGTGTGTACGGGCGTGACCTTTAGACCGTAGTGCTCGAACGCCTTGCGGAAAGCCTGCCCGCTGGAGCGCGCCAGGAAGTTCTTGTCGTAGTGCCCGGAGTACATCTCACCGATATCGCCGCCGTAAATCACCGCTATCCCGTTCTGGCCCTCTTCGTAGTAAGGCTCCACGCTCTCATCCAGGCCCACCGCCTCAATCTGGTCTTCAAGGCTGACGTCGAAACCATACGTCTCGAAAATGACCCACGCGGCATCGAACTCGCAGGTGTAATGGAAGTACTGCTTCTCTTTAGTAGCCGACGGGATATAGGCGTTGTACCTGCGACCGTTCACCACCACAGGGGTGAGCGTAGGCTGAACGGCGGGTGTGGGCGGCGTGGTGGGTGGCACCGCGGTAGGCGGGACGGGCGCGCTCGTGGCGGTGGGGGGCACCGGCGTCCTGGTAGCGGTAGAGGGCGGGCGGGTGCGGGTAGCAGCCTGGGCGCGGGTGGAGGGGGTACCTGCCTGCGAGGTGGCTACACTGGTAACCGCCGCAGCCAACTGTCCGTCCGTCTGTGCCTCGGCCTCGATGGGCGCGAAGAACCGCTTGCCCACTATATCGTAGGCAACAAGAGAAAGAGCCACACCCAGGCACAAAGCGAGGGCTATCAAAACGCGCTTCAATTTACCACCAAATCCTATTCTGGCTGGGACGCCGTCTGCCGCAATACTGTAATACTACACGATTCGTACCCTGTATTTCCAGTGCGGAACAGGATTGGGAGACGAAAACGCCAAGACGCGGAGACGCCAAGGACCACGCCAAGGGTATAGACGTTTGCACCGCAGAGACGCAGAGGACGCAGAGAATGCGCGGAGAATAGTTGAGTATGTTCTTTGTAAAGGCAACACTGTACAGTAAGATGTTGCCCTGGCACATGCCCAACAATCTCAATCTCAGCGTGCCCTCTGCGCTCTCTGCGTCTCTGCGGTGAACGAGCGATTAGGCAGTAGTAGCCTATTCTGTTATAATGATAGGCAAACTCTCTCCCCAAAGGAGTCGGAAGAATTGAATATTACTCGTGAAGATATGCCCGGCAGGCAGGTTGCACTGACAATCGAGCTTGACCCCGACACAGTGAATACCGCGCTCGACAAGGCGTACCGCCAGATGGTCAACCAGGTGAACATACCCGGTTTCCGCCGGGGCAAGGCACCCCGTTACATCCTGGAGCGGTACGTTGGCCGCGAAGAGCTTACCGACCGTGCCGTGAGAAACATCCTGCCTCAGACTGTGCAGGACGCTATTACAGCGGAACAGATCGAAGCCCTCGACGTGGGCGACGTGGAGATCGTGAACCTCGACCCGTTGCAGGTGAAGGTCATCGTCATCCAGCCGCCGATTGTGGAGATTGGCGACTACGGCAGCATCCGCGTCGAGCGCGAGACGGTGGAGATCACGCCGGAGCAGGTCGAGGAAGTGCTGACCGAGCTTCGCCGCGAGAGCGCCCCCTGGAACGAACCCACCGAGCCGCGCCCCATCCAGGAAGGCGACATGGTGTATGTTGACCTGGAGGGCTTCACCACAGCCGGACCGCTGGAGGAAGCCAGCCGCGACAACTTCCCGACGATTGTGGGGGTGACCCGCGCGGGCGTACCCGAAGTCGTGAACCAGGCGCTGGTGGGGATGTCGGTCGGTGAAGAGAAGGACATAGCCGACACCCTGCCCGACGACTACCCTAACCCGGAGTTGCAGGGCAAGGACGTAACTTACCACCTCACCATACGCTCCATGAAGACCCAGGAGCTGCCGGAGCTTGACGAGGAGTTCGCCAAGAAGCTCAACTACGACACCGTAGACGCCCTGCGCGAAGCCGTTGAGACCAACCTGCGCCAGCGCTCCAATGAGAGCGCCGAGTCGAAGCAGGTAAACAGCGTCATCGAGCAGATGATCGCCGCCTCCAAGGTGGAGGTGCCCGACGTGATGGTGACCGAGGAGCTTGACTCGATGCTCAAGACGCTCGAAGACCGCCTGAAGCAGCAGCGCCTCACGCTCCGCCAGTACTTCACCTACAACGGCGTGACCGAGGCCGACTGGCGCGAGGCCAACCGGGAGCGCGCCCGCGAGCGCCTGGTGAACAACCTTGTGTTGCAGGAGTTCGCCCGCCGCGAGGGTCTGGCGGTAGAGGACGCTGAGATCGACAGCGAGATCCAGGAGATGCTCGAACGGTTCGAGGGCGAGGAACGCGCCCAGGCTGAGACTGTGTTCCAGGCAGATGAAGCCCGCCATGAGATGCAGGACCGCATCTTCCAGCGCAAGCTGATGGCGCAGGTCGTGGGCATCGCTGAAGGCCGCATCGAAGCCGCCCCCGCCCCTGCACCCACCGAAGGTACGGACAGCGAGGGCACAGGTGCTACAGGCGCTGACCTACAGACCGATACCACGGGCGGCGAGGAAGACACCACTGCGGAGGACCAGGCAAGCGGCACGGCTACCGACCTCGAAGAAGCCGGTGGGGCTGCCGAACTGCTTGGCACCGGGGACGTAGATACTCGCTCTCCCCTGGAGACCGGCGACGCTACAGGGGGAGGCACCCCAGAGGACGCCCCCGCGCTCGACAAGGGCAAGTAGTAACGAGGCGAAGCAAATGAGCAGGTAGTGCTTGTACTCGGCAGTCACCGACTAAAGCACTACCTGCTTTTGATTCTCACCGAATATATAGCAAGCAAGAAAGGGGATGCCCGTGGAAAAGCACAAGCCAGGCTTCGGTTCAGTTGACGAGTATATTGCCACCTTCCCTGAAGATATTCAAGCTCGCCTTGAAGAAATACGGGCTACCATCAAGGCCGCCGCACCTGGCGCGGAGGAGCGAATAAGCTATCAAATGCCTGCCTTCAATCTGAACGGGTATTTAGTCTATTTTGCTGCCTGGAAGAAGCACCTTGCGTTTTACCCGGCATCAGGTGGGGTTACCGAGGCATTCAAGGATGAACTGTCCAAATATGAGGTAGAAAAAGGCACGATACGATTCTCCCTCACTGGACCGCTGCCGCTGGAGCTGATAAGCAGAATCGTTCAATTCAGAGTTGCCGAGAACCTCAATATTGCCGCGGCGAAAGCCCTCAAGAAAAAACGATGAACCGCGTAGGTAAGGGCGAACTGATAGGAGAGGGCCGTACCGCGCAGGTATACGCGTGGGGGCCTGGTCGCGTGCTCAAGCTGTATTATGACTGGTGGCCCGAGGGAAACATTGAGTACGAAGCAAAGATAGGGAAGACCGTGCACGCCGCCGGTATACCTTCCCCAGAGGCCGGGGAGTTGGTGGAAGTGGATGGCAGGCGGGGCCTCGTCTACGAACGGATAGATGGTCCTTCTATGACGGACCTGCTCCTGGCCGACCCCGGCAGCATAGATGAGCTTGCCCATACCCTGGCGCAGCTACACGCTACCATGCACCTTCCCGCACCTGGGAGTGTGCTGCCCCGCCAGCGCGACAATTTGCTGCGCAACATAGATTCAATTTCAGCGACACTCCTTCCCGCCACGCTGAAGGAGAAGGTGTCACAGACTGTCCAGGAGCTGCCCGATGGCGATGTCGTCTGTCACGGCGACTACCACCCCGGCAACGTGATTATGTCCTCGCGCGGCCCCGTGCCCATAGATTGGGAGAACGCCAGCCTGGGCAGCCCAGAGGCGGACGTGGCCCGCACCGCGCTCTTGCTGGAAACAGCCCACTTCTACCTGACCGGAGCGCCTGAGTACACCGCGCTGGTAGAGGGCATCAACCGCTTCAGGCAGCTATACCTGCAAGCCTACTGCTCCCTCACAGGCTCGGACCCGGACCTGATAAGCGCCTGGAGAGTCCCCGTAGCCGCCGCCCGGCTGCACGAAGGCATAGCCCAGGAAGAAGCGTACTTGCTGGACATTGTGTCGCAAGGCATATCTCTGGACCTTTAGCGGATCCTCCTCAAGAACGCCTGGGTGCGCTCGTGCCCCGGCCTGTCGAATATCTCAGCCGGGGGGCCTTCCTCTACCACCCGGCCCTGGTCCATGAATACCACCCGGTCGGCCATCTCGCGGGCGAAGCTCATCTCGTGGGTGACCACGACCATGCTCATGCCCTCGGTCGCTAGTTGCTCCATCACCTTGAGCACCTCGCCCACAAGCTCAGGGTCGAGCGCGGACGTAGGCTCGTCGAACAGCATGAGCATCGGGTCCATAGCCAGCGCGCGGGCGATTGCCACCCTCTGCTGCTGGCCGCCCGATAGCTGGCTGGGGTAGCTGTCGGCTTTCTCGCTCAGTCCGACCTTGGCAAGTAACGCCTTCCCCTTCTCAATCGCCTCCGCTTTAGGCACCTTCTTCACCTGTAGAGGGGCCTCGATGATGTTCTCCAGGGCGGTCATGTGAGCGAACAGGTTGAACCGCTGGAAGACCATGCCTATGCGGGCGCGCTGGGCCGCGATGTTGCGCTCGCTGTCCTCTACCAGGCGGTCGCCCCGCTTGCGGTAGCCGATTAGCTGCCCGCCCACGTAGATGCAACCTGCGTTGATCTTCTCCAGGTGGTTGATGCACCGCAGAAACGTCGTCTTGCCCGACCCCGACGGCCCGATAAGCACCACCGTTTCGCCCGGCTTCACCAGCAGGTCGATGCCGCGCAGCACCTCCACGTTCCCAAACCGCTTGTGCACGTCCTCGGCCTGCACTATATAACCGGACTGTGGTGTCCCTGTCTGTGCCTCCCCGGCGCTGTTTGCTACCATTGGCTAAACTCCCCTAGGGATGATGGACGATAGGAGGAGACGGAACCACCAAGACACCAAGAACGCCAAGTGCGCGCCAAGCTCCTTCCTGTCATCCTGAGCGCAGCGAAGGATCTCAGATGTTACTTCTACCGCTACGCTGAACCTTCAGCACCATGATCCACAACGTTCAACAGCCTTCCTACCCAGCTTCTTGAGATCCTTCGCTACGCTCAGGATGACAGGGTGGGGCAGGGTTCTCGTGTCCTGCTGTTGGGATAGGGGCAGCCGCCAGTAGAGCCGCCATCGTCCATCGTCTATCGTCCATCGTCTACCTGTGGTCCGATATCGCCCCTCGCCTGCTCATCACGTTCATACGGACTCTGTTCCAGAAGCCGCCCCCGCCTGACCGCGATTTGCGCTCGCCCAGCCTGCCTTCCATCCAGGTTTGCAGCCAGGTGACCACCGTGGTCATTGCGAGGTAGTAGCACGAGACGATGGTGAAAGTCTCAAGCGTGCGGAAGTAGAGGTGGTTGAGGTCGTCCGCGCTCTGCAACAGTTCCTTGATGGCAATCACCGACGCCAGGGACGTGCTCTTGAGCATGTTGTTGAATTCGTTGCCGGTAGGGGGCAGGATGACGCGGGCGGCCTGCGGCAGGATGATACGCCGCATCGACTTTCCATAGGTCATGCCGAGGGCTTTGGCCGCCTCACTCTGGCCGGGGTCGATGCTCTGGATGCCCGCCCGCACGATCTCCGACATATACGCGCCTTCGTTGAGGCTAAAGGCGAGGAGCGCAGCCGTGAACAGACTGAGTTCGATGCCAACCTGGTATAGGCCGGTAGCGAACACGATAAGCTGCACCAGCAACGGAGTGCCCCTGAACAGCCACACGTAGAAGGCCGATATGAAGTTCAGCACCCGGCTCTTGCTCAGCTTCATCAGCGCGGAGACCAGCCCCAGCGTGACGCCCAGCGCCTGCGCCAGCACCGACAGCAGAATGGTCATCTTCGCGCCTTCTATCAACGTAGGGTTGAAGAAGTGCTCCGGGATAAAGCCCCACTCCAAGGCTGCGCCCTCCATTTTAGATTTTGGGTTTTGGATTTTGGATTTAGAAGAACCTCAGCCAATCCAAAATCCAAAACCCAAAATCTAAAATCCTAATCGACCCCCCACTTCGCCATAATAGCGTCCAGGGTGCCGTCGCTCTTCATCGCGTCCACGGCGCTGGTGATGGCGTCGAACATCGCCTGGTTGTCCTTGGCTACGGCGATGCCCTGCGGAGCCGAGTCGAAGTTCTCCACCCCTATCTCGAAGTCGGGGTTGAGCTTGGAATAGTAGGCCGCCACGGGCGAGTCGTGCAGGGTGGCTTCTACGCGGCCGATGCGTAGCTGGTCCACGGCGTCGGTATCAACGGGGTAGACAAGCACCTCGGCCTCCGCCTTGCCCTCCGACTTGAACCTCTCGTTGAGGGCGGTGAGGGTCTCCTCCGCCACGGTGCCGCTCTGGGCCGCCACCTTCTTGCCGGAGAGGTCGTCCAGGGTCTTTATCCCGGCCGGGTTGCCCTTCTTGACCAGCACCGATTGGCCCGCCTCGAAGTACTCGACGAAGTTGACTACCTGAGAGCGCTCGTCGGTGATCGTCATGGCGGAGATTACCGCGTCAAACTGCCCGGCGTTGAGGGCGGGGATGATGTTGTCGAACTTGAAGTTGATTACGTTCAGCTTCAAGCCCATACGGGTAGCGATCTCCTCCGCAATATCGATGTCCATACCGACGGCCTTACCGGTGGCGTCCACGTACTCCTGCGGGGGATAGGCCACGTCGCAGCCGAACGTGAGGGTGCCCGCGGCCGCCAGTTCCTCGGGGGCCTTTACGCTGTTGGCGTACTTACCCGGCCGCCAATCGGAGACCGGGGTGGAGCCTGCCGGGACCGCCCC
>DASVRN010000217.1:0-3671 GCA_036388595.1 Chloroflexia bacterium | reverse complement strand
CCGATCAACCGGACTTCGCAGGTGAGATGACAATCACCTGGCACCTGGCGGACGCCGCCGGTGGGACCGAAGTCACCGTACTATGCGAGGATATCCCAACGGGTATACGCCTCGAAGACAACGAACTAGGCTCAAGGTCATCCCTACAAAAGCTGGCTGCGTTCATCGAGCGTACCACCGGCAACTAAGTGCCGCCCTGACCGCTGCCTCTTTGAAAAGCCTAATTTTGGCATTACGATGCTCAGTAGAGCACGACGGCTACCGGAACGATAACGACGCTGAGGGTTTTGCAATCAATTCCAGCAGGTATAAGAGCAAATCCGAAATCCGAAATCCCAACTCCCAAATTCCCCCGGTACCTATGTCACACGTGAGATGCCCCTGTGAGGCTATTACGTAGTCCGCGGCTGAGTGTTAGACTTGTCTCAACCGGGACGGTGCTTCACGGCGTTCGGCATGGATCATATGAGCAGTGAGATAAGCAATATAGAGGCTTCTGGCCCGCAAAGCACGAACGGCCTCGCCGCGGGGGCGGGAACGTCCCATACCGCCTCACCCCAGCGCCTGTTGAGGCTGTTGGCGATTGCGGCTTGCGCGGCGCTGTTGCTGGTCTACTTGCTCGACTGGTACGCCGTTACCCGCGACCCGCAGATGCACGGTTTCGAGGGCGTGGTACGACGCTCCGACTTCCTCTCCAACCTCACCGGCGCGAAGCTGATAGCCGAGGGCAACGGGCACAACCTCTACAACCTGGACGTGCAGCGCGAGGCCCAGAACGCCGTGCTGGCCCCCTACTTCACGCTGGACCCAGGCAAGATACTGCCCTACAACCACGTCCCATTCGAGGCGATGCTTACCGCTCCACTCGTAGCGTCGGGTGTGCCCTATACCGCCATCTTCACCCTGTGGGAACTGCTGATGCTGGGGCTGCTGGCCGCCTCCATATGGACCATGCAGAGGGTGCTGCCGGTGCCCGGCGCGGCCCTCCCGGTGATTGTGCTGGCCGCCGGGTCGTACCAGCCTGTGGCGCGCTCCTTCGTACTGGGGCAGAACTCCCCGATGGTGCTGCTGGGCATCTGCCTGGTGTACGCGGCCTCTCGCCGCAAGCTGGATGTGTGGACCGGTTTGGCGCTGTTGCTGGTAGTCCCCAAGCCGCAGGTGCTGCCCGTGATTGGGCTGGTGCTGTTGCTGCAAGGCCGCTGGCGGGCGCTGCTCGTCTTCGGGGGGGCCTTGTCCGCGCTGTGCGTGGCCGCGATGCCGGTGCTGGGAGTCGATTGGCCCTTACAATACGTCCGACTGCTGGTCGGCGTGGCGGGCTGGCAGGACACCGGCGCTATAGACCCCGGCATCATGCACAACTGGCGCGGCTTCGCCACCAACCTGTTCAGTGGATGGATACCGGGCCTCATCACACCAATCTTCCTGCTGCTGACCTTGCTCTCACTCGGCCTGCTAATGAGGTTGTGGCTCAAGACCAGGACCGCAAGCACGAACGCGGTAGAGGCCCCTGCCACACATCAAGCCTCCTTCGACATGCTGTGGGCCGTCACGGGCATTGTCGCCGTGCTCACCTCCCTGCACCTCAACCCGCACGACCTGGTGCTGCTCATATTCCCAGCATGGATCGTGGCGGCCCACGCGCTCTCAGGAGCCTTTGGAAGAGCCTCCCGCGCTGGATTGGTGGCGCTGTGGCTGGGCTACGCTCTCATGGCCGTCACGTCCTTTCTGCAAGCCGCACCAGCCATCAGAGGTATCGGCGTGGTGCTGAACGTGCTGCTCATGGCAGGGATGGCGCTGTGGCTAGTACGACAACGGGAAGGCGAAACCGCCAACATGACAGGATAGCTGTAGGAGAAACTAAGAATTCACCGCAGAGACGCAGAGGACGCAGAGTTTACGCGGAGATAATGGTTGTTTGGTGAGGTGCAAAGGTAACATTGTACAGTACGATGCTGCATGACAAAGAACACCCTCAACTAATCTCTGCGTAACCTCTGCGTCCTCTGCGTCTCTGCGGTGAATTATTCTACTCCTTAAGTGACGCCATTCCATTTACTGATTGCGTCACCTTCGCTAGTCCACCGCGGCGACCGGACCTTCCGGCACGACATCCTGCCCCGGCGGCCCGGCTACCGTCCTGTTGCGGGCCATCGCCACCAGGGGCACCACCGGGGCCAGCAGCACGGCGGAGAACACCAGCGCCGCCCGTATCGAGCGCACCGTGCCTATCCACCCTATCACCGGGCCGACCGTCATCTGGCCTATCGCGTCGCTCTGCCCCACCATCGACAGCACCGTGGCCCGCACCCTTGGCTCGATGCTCTGGGCCAGCCAGGTGCGGAACAAGGGGCCTGCGATGCCCCGGAAGAGGTTCATGCCCCAGAAGGCCAGCAGAGCCATGACGAACTCCCCGGCGAGGGCGAACCACACCAGGAAGGCGGTCTGAAGCACGCAGAAGGCCATCAACACGCGGGCCACGACCTTATGGTTGTTGGTATCCACGCGCTTCTGGATGATGAAGGTGCTCAACATGCCCAGGAGGAGCAGCCCCACGTTCATCAGGCCGAACCACACGACCGGCTGGAGGTAGCCACCACCCGGAAAGGCGAAGTTCTGTAAGAAGTGGGCTTCCCACAGCCGGTCCATCCCCTCGGTGGACGCCCCGGCGAAGAGGGTCAGCAGCATGAAGATGACGAGCACCGGGCTGGTCCTGATGACCTTGCTGCCGTCCTTGAAGGTAGTCACCATGTCGCGCCAGCCCTCACGCTCCTCCTTCGGCCTGCGCATGAAGCCCGTTTCGGGCATGGCGATCACCCCGTAAATGGCGAGGCCCACGAACCCCACACCCGCCACCAGGATCGGTATGGCGGGGTTGAGGCTGCCCAGGCCCATCGCTGCAACTATGGCGGCCAGGGCGCATACCCGGCCCACCTGCGAGGCTCTAAGGAAGGCGCGTCCCAGGTTCTCCTCGCCCACCTCCCCCGCTATCCACGCTTCGAGCGCGCCGCTGTTGAAGGTGTAGCCCAGCGCCATAATCACCTGCGATACCACAATCACCCAGAAGAACGGGAAGGCACCCTCGACGAGGAAGCCCACGCCCCACAATGCCATGCCTATCAGCACCGACATCCGGCGGCTGTAGACATCGGCCACTATCCCGGTGGGTATCTCAAAGAGGAAGCACGATACCTCCAGCACGGTGCCCACCAGCACCAGTTGAAACGGGTCCAGGCGGGCGTTGAGTATAAAGTAGACGGCCTGCACCGTGAAGGCGAGGGTAAAAAGAAAGGCCTCGATTCCCTGGCGCACCAGGAAAAACCGGTACGCTTTATTATTGGAGTTCAAGTTTGGGTCCACATTCACCTGCTTTTGTTCGCGGCACAACAAAGTGCCTGGCTAGTATAGCAGGCTCGTGAACGGGGAAGCGTAGACCCAAATACCGTACGCGATCAAGAGAGGGTTACGGCCATTACGGCCGCGACTCGCGGGCAGGCCACTAGACAAGGTTCAGGGCGTATTTCGTCCTGACGTGTGGCAGCCTAGCGAGTTGTTATCGTCGCGCAGCGAGACTAGGGTTGCGCAAGCCCACCGGAGACCTGCTTTCCTGGTCGATACAAGCGATGTAAGTTGACATTGTGCTGGCCTCCTTTCCGGCTGTATAGGGGTGCAGC
>DASVRN010000216.1:0-3773 GCA_036388595.1 Chloroflexia bacterium | reverse complement strand
ACAAGCCGCATCACGTTTCACGTTTCAGAACCACGTTTCAGCTACAGACTATGCACGCTCAGAAGATTTACCCGGCTGAGGCCGAAGACCAGGGGCAGGTGGAGATGTCTGACATATCAGGCAAGTCAGATATGAGTGGCAAGGTCACGCGCGCCCTGCCTACGGCCAACAGGGGCCTGGTGGCTTTACCCCCGGCGCAAGCGTTTTCGGCTCGCAAGCTGCACGTCGCCCTGGTGGCGGCGCGGCTGGTGATGGACGGCTTCTTGCTCGTCGCGGCGTTCGCGCTCGCCCACTGGTTGCGCTACGAGGTCGAGCTTGGCCGCAACGTCGTTGCCGAAAGCTCGGAACTGTCTTTCTCCTTCTTCTATACCTACGTGGCAGCCTTCGTTGTGATGGGTTTGCTGGCATTCCACGCAAGAGGCATGTACGCCTTGCCACGTGGAGCGGCATGGTTCGACTTCATGCGCGTGGTCGTCAGCGCGTCTTTGGTGACGGTGGCGGCCCTCACACTCGGTGCCCTGTTCTTCAATACGGTGCTCCCCAGCCGCGGGCTTTTCCTGTTGCTCTGGGTCTGCACCGTGGCGATCTTTGCGGTTGAGCGTTTCGTATTCCGAAGATTGCGCGTAGCTCTGTGGCGGCGAGGCATCAACATCCGTAAGGCGGTGGTGGTCGGCACCGGGCTGGCCGGGCAGCGCATCATGAAGGACATAGTGGAGCGGTCCGACCTGGGATACAGGCTCACCGGCTACGTGTCTGACGTGAAGGAAAGCCCAGGCGGGCACAACTGGCGGGTGCCCCTGAAGGTGCGCAACGGCATGGTCCCCCAGTGGCTCGGCACGGTGAAGGACATAGAGCGCATCATCTGCGGGCGAGACGTGCACGAGGTGATTGTGGCCCTGCCCGCCACCCACCACGCCCAGATCCTCAACATCATCGATAGCTGCCGCGCATGCGGTGTCGATTTCAAGCTGGTACCCGACCTCTTCGAGATGCGCTTCAACGAGGTGCGTATCGACGCGCTGAACGGCGTGCCCCTCATAGGCGTAAAGGACGTGGCGCTACAAGGCTTTAACCTGCTGGTCAAGCGCGTGCTCGACGTGACGCTGGCGGTCGGCTCGCTCGTATTAGCCGCTATCCCGATGCTTATCATCGCGGCGGCGGTGAAGCTGAACTCTCACGGCCCGGTATTTTTCCAGCAGAAGCGCGTGGGCAAGGGCGGTGAGGAGTTCACCTGCTACAAGTTCCGCTCGATGTACGAGGACGCGGAGCAGCGGCTGGCCGAGATAGCCCACCTCAACGAGGCCGACGGCCCTATCTTCAAGGTCAAGAACGACCCGCGCCTCACCCCCGTGGGCAAGTTCTTGCGCCGCACCTCCCTGGACGAGCTGCCGCAGTTATTCAACATCCTGAAGGGCGAGATGAGCTGGGTAGGCCCCCGCCCTCCCCTGCGCCGCGAGGTGGACCAGTACAGCGACTGGCACCTGAAGCGCCTCGACGTGACCCCCGGCCTCACGGGCCTCTGGCAGGTAAGCGGCCGCTCGGACCTGTCATTCGAGGAGATGGTCAAGCTCGACATCTACTACGCCGAAAACTGGTCGCTCGCGATGGACGCGGCGATCATCCTCAAGACGATCCCCGCAGTGGTCAAGCGGCAGGGAGCGTATTAGTTAGGGACGATGGACGATGGACGATAGACGACGGACGATGGGGTACTTAGCCATCGTCCGTCGTCTATCGTCCACTTGCTAGGCGATGAATGTCCTGCTGGATAGCTCCTCATATACAGAAGCTTGTGGACACACGTGGAGATACACTGAGGAAGCGGCGTAAACTACGTAAATGTTGAGACGGATATTGATGAGAACGCTCGTTAGATACTCAATAATTGCAGGATGTTCCGCAATCCTCTTACTTGGACTATTTGGCTGCGCCACGAAACCAGGCGAAGGCGGAGTTTTAAATAATGGTTCCGCTTCAGGTCAACAATCGCAGGTTGTGGCCTCCTTTACCCAAGCTGCTACACCCAACCGGCTTTTGCCAGCCGTCACCCGAGGCCCGGAAAATGAGATTGCTCCGCCTTACTTCGAGATAAGGCAGAGAACAGGGGAAATTGTGAACCCTGAAGACCCAGGTGCGGGACCAATAGTGAATGATGATGGCATTGTAGACCCTAACATCAGTCAGGCATTGGCCGATTATCAAGCTAGCCTGGTGGGTAAGAAAATAGATCGGTGGGAAGGTTGGGTTCTGAACTATACATCAACTGATCATGACAATCCCGAGACCAATTACAATATAGGCATAACAATGCAGGAGCCAGGCCCTGGAAAAGATGTACAGTCGCACGTATTTGCCTTTGACTATCCCCGTGAGAGAATGAAACAGCTTGCGATATGGGAAGAGATCGAGCAAGATCCAGGAAAAGGGTTTGGTTCATGTAGGGAGACGTGGGACTGTCAGCACATTATCCTTAGCGGTATATTGGCCGGGCTACAGGCGGATGGACTGGTTTACATCGAGGACATGACATTTGATGTCGTGAAATAGACAATCTACAGCCGCATCCTGAGATGAGCGAAAAGTTCAACACCTACACCGTACATCTGGTTTGAAAAAGGGCAGCGAACTGGCAGGGTTGGGTTGGGTAGGAGCGCTCCAACAGTTTGACATTGATAATCTAGTCGCTAGCTTTGATTTGACAATCGTCAAGGACCCCATTGACTGAAATCCTCCAGGACGTGTCGCCGCTGACGCTCGCGTGGGCGACGGACCAGAACTTTAGCGAGTTCCACAAGCAGATGGCTTGCCTGCCGGGCGCGGAAGTGCACGACGAGGCCGACCTGATGTGGTTCGGCACGCAGATCAAGATGGGCGGGTTCAACGGGGTGGTGCGGGCCAGCCTGAGGCCGGAGGACGTGGGGCAGAAGGTGGCGGAGGTCACCGGGATGTTCCGGCAGCGCGGCACCTCCTGGAACTGGGCGGTCGGGCCGAGCAGCCAGCCACCCGACCTCGGCCAGCGCCTGGAAGAGCACGGCATGAGGGTCGGGGGGAGCGAATTGGCTATGGCCGCGGACCTGCACGCGCTCAACGCCGACGTGCCCCGCCCGCAGGGTCTAAGCGTTATCAGGGTGCGGGATGCCGCCATGCTCGACGGCTACATGCACGCGATGGTCACCGGCTTCGGCCCGCCCGAGGACTTCAGCCGCCAGTGGCGCGTGGTGTTTGAGTGCCTGGGCCTGGGGGAAGATGTGCCGTTCCAGCACTACCTGGGCCTGCTCGACGGCGAGCCTGTGGCTAGCTCATCGGTCTTCTACGGCGCGGGTGTAGCCGGTATCTACATGGTAGCTACGGTGCCGAGCGCCAGGGGCCGGGGCGTAGGCTCCTACATCACCGTCGCCCCCCTGCTTGACGCCCGCGACCTGGGCTACCGCGTCGCCATCCTCCAGGCCACCGAGATGGGTAGCAACATCTACCGCAGGCTAGGCTTCGAGACCTACGGCACGTTCAAGTTCTACGTCCTGAAGTAATTACGAATTACGAATTACGAATTATGAATTACGAATTACGAATTACGGGTTACGGGTTACGGGTTTCGGGTTTCGGGTTTCGGGTTTCGGGTTACGGGTAGCTCTTGCTCTGTTGCAAAGATAAAGAGGCTGGTGGAGGAGGACGAAGAGACGGTCAGACATGGATGTTGTAGACGAGACCCAAGATGATAGGCTCACGGTTCTGTAGAGTGCGCTTACGAGAGCGAACAGCCGAGCCGAAGCGAC
>DASVRN010000215.1:0-11026 GCA_036388595.1 Chloroflexia bacterium | reverse complement strand
AATGCCTTCTAAATTCGGTGTACTCGTTCCGCAGGGGTGGCGGCTTGTGCTGAACGTTCAGCGTAGTAGCAAAACCAGCATCTTAGATCCTTCGCTGCGCTCAGGATGACAGGGCGGGACTTGGTTCTCATATCCTACAGTGACATCCTACAGTGACACAGCCGTACACGCCATGAAACCTACCATCGTCTATCGCCTCTAACAAATCCGAAATCCGAAGTCCCAAATCCCAAATTTCAAATCGGAGAACCCAATGCCTTCTAAATTCGGTGTATTAGTGCCGCAGGGCTGGCGGCTCGACCTCGTGGACATACCCGACCCGGTGGAGAAGTACGAGCATATGACGCGTTTCGGGCAGGAAGCCGAGCGACTGGGCTACGACTCCATCTGGGTGTACGACCACTTCCATACGGTGCCCACCCAGGAGCTTGAAACTAACTTCGAGTGTTGGATCAGCACCACCGGGCTGGCCCGCGATACCTCGACCATACGCATCGGCCAGATGGTCACCTGCAACAACTATCGCAACCCCGCCCTGCTGGCGAAGATGGCCTCCACGGTGGACGTGCTCAGCCACGGCAGGCTCGACTTCGGCATAGGCGCGGGCTGGTACGTGGAGGAGTATAACGCCTACGGCTACCCCTTCCCCGATGGCCCGGAGCGCCTGCGTATGCTGGGCGAGGCGCTGCAAATCTTCCACGCCATGTGGAAGGATGACTACGCCACCTTCGAGGGCAAGTACTACCAGGTCAATGGTGCTATCAACGAGCCGAAGGGCGTGCAGAAACCGCACATGCCCATCTGGGTGGGCGGCAGCGGCGAGAAGGTCACCCTCAAGCTGGTGGCGAAGTACGGCGATGCCTGCAACATTACCGCCATGACCCCGGAGGACTACCGCCGCAAGTTCGACATCCTCAAAGGGCACTGCGACAACGTAGGCCGTGACTACAACAGCATCATCAAGTCGGCCCACGTCTTTATGACCCTGCTGGAGCCTGGGCAGGACCCCGAAGCAGCCACCGAACGCTGGCGGCGAGGCGCTTCCCTGGAGGAGTACAAGACCCGCAACTTCGTCGGCACGCCGGAGGAAACCGTCGAATACTTCCGCAGCATCGAAGAAGCAGGCGTAGAGTACTTCGTCATCTACTTCCGCAACGACCTCACCCGCTTCGACACCATTCAGACTTTCGCGGAAGAGGTGATGAGGCAGTTCAGATAGACGAAAGCGGTAGGGGCACACTGCATCATGCCCTGGTGACTAGCCCTGATGTCGGCCCGACGCGACCAAAGCCCCACTCTGTCATCCTGAGCGTAGCGAAGGATCTCAAGAAGGTGAAGAGGGATGCTGCTGAATGCGAGGATCATGGCGCTGAAGGGTCAGCACAGGGGTAATGGTAACATCTGAGATCCTTCGCTGCGCTCAGGATGACAGAAGGGGCTTGGTTCTTCAGGACGTGACATCGCCTCTAACCGATCCAGACACGGTATATCATGCGCTTACCGCCCCAAATTCCACATCCACTTGGCGCGTGCATGGCGTCTTAGCGTCTTGGCGTTTCCTATCGTCAATCATCTATTGTCCATCGTCCGAATGGCAAATCAGGCGCGAATCTGGTATAATTAGGCATATGAGCGCACAGCGGGCGGACCGCAAGAAGGGTGGCGCGCCGGTTATTGAGAACCGCCGGGCCAGGCACGACTATCTTATCGAGGAGTCTATCGAGGCTGGTATCATCCTGGTAGGCTCGGAGATAAAGAGCGTGCGGGCGGGGCGGGTGAACCTGACGGAGAGCTTCGTCAGGGTCGAGCGCGGTGAGGCATGGTGGCTAAACGCCCACATCTCGCCGTGGCCCCAGGCCGGTACCCACTTCAACCACGAGCCGCTGCGGCCCCGAAAGCTCCTCTTGCACGACAACGAGATCATGTATCTCAGGGGCAAGGTAGAGCAGAAAGGGTTCACGCTGGTACCGCTGAAACTCTACTTCGCCCACGGGCTTGCCAAACTGGAGATTGCCCTCGCAAAGGGTAAGAAACTGTACGACAAGCGCGACTCGCTGGCCGAGCGAGACGCCGACCGCGAGATCGAACGGGCGATGAAGAGCCGAGGCAGAAGCGGTGGAGACGACTACTGAGCCGCTCATATGGAACAACTCTGGGGGTGTAATGGATTCGCTCGCTGGGGAAGTTTAGGAATTGCAAGCCGAGGTGCCTTACCTCGTAAAACAGGGGCAACGCCATAACTGGCAACAAGAACTACGCACTCGCTGCCGCTTAAGTAGCGACGTCCGACCTGCCTAACCCCGGGTGGTAGAATCGGGCGACACTAAACCGGGGTGCTGCCGCCCTAGCGCCTGGGAAGGGCGGCCTAAGACCAACAGGCTGGCTCATGATCACTTCGTCCGTGGAGGGAGAGTGAGCGAGATCTAAATCGCGGAATAAGCTTGTAGTACATTTCTGGCGGAACCGGTGATACAGGGGTTCGACTCCCCTCACCTCCACCACATGAAAGAAGCCTCCTGTATAAGGGAGGCTTCTTTATTCCTTTAAGGAAAAGAAATGGAATGGGGGACACCCCCAGTCCCGTCAGGGGAGTACCCCTGCACCCCTTTCTCTAGGCTGGCACCTCATCAGCTGCCACGACCTGCCCGGTGATGCTGTTCACGTCCAGGTACATGCGCTCGCCCATGATCTCGCCGTCGCGGAAGGGGAAGTAGATTACCAGGTCGAACTTGATGTAGCGGCCGCTGGGTGGGATGCCGAAGAGGGGGCCGGTGTGGGTGCCGTGCACGTGCGACTCCTCCACCACGTAGTGCTCGTCGGCCACGCGGGAGCGCAGGTCCAGCTTCACGTCGGGCATGGCGGTCCAGAGCATGTGGTAGAACTCGCGTATCTCTTCCTTGCCCCGCCAGAACTTCTTGAGGGGCACGATCTCGTACACTGCGTCCTCGGCCAGCGTGTCTATCAGTCGCTCAAGGTCGCGCCGGTTCTCCGCCAGCACGTGCTCCATCCACTTGCGCAGGTTCTTCTCTGTGGCGCTTCTGGTCATAGAGACTCCTGTTTATACCAGCGTTACGACTACAGGACGCCCTTTGGTGATTATGATTGTGTGTTCGTATTGGGCCAACAGGCTGCCATCCGGGGTCTTCAACGTCCAGCCGTCTTTAGCCTCCATCACGAAATCGGCTCCTGTCGAGAGAAACGGCTCAATAGTGAGTACAAGACCTTCGCGGAGTTTCCGCTTTTCCTGCGCGCTGGAATAGTTGAGGACCATGCTGGGCTGTTCGTGCAGACCTCTGCCTACCCCATGTCCTGCGAGGTTCTTGATGATGGTGAAACCACAGCGCTTAGCTTGCATTTCCACAGCCTGCCCGATGACGTTGACAGACTGGCCCGACCTGGCTGCGGCGATAGCATTGTTGAGGGCCGCTTTGGTGCAGTCCATGAGTTTTTGCTTTGTCGGCGATATTGGCGGTACCGCAAAAGTTGCTCCGGTATCTGTGATGTAACCGTCCAGTTCAGCCGACACGTCTATATTGACCAGGTCGCCAGGTTGGATTACGCGGCTGCCGGGTATTCCGTGAGCCGCCTCGTCATTGATACTGATGCAGGTTGCGCCGGGGAAGTTGTAGGTCAGCTTCGGGGCGGAACGCGCTCCATGCTTGAGGAGGAACTCCTCACCGATCCGGTCCAGATCTCCCGTGGTGATGCCCGGCCTCACATGGCGCGCCATTTCCCGCAACGTCAGCCCCACAACTCTCCCGCACTTCTTCAGACCAATGACATCCTCTTCCGACTCGATGGACATAATTCCCCTTCCCGCTCGCACGTGCTCCTGAATCCAAAATCCAAAACCTAAGATCCAAAATCATTATACCGCTGCCGCAAAGGCATTGACCTGCGCCAGGAAGTTGGATAGCAGAGCCTTGCCGGACTGGGTGAGCATCGACTCGGGGTGGAACTGCACGCCTTCTATGGGTAGTTGCTTGTGCCGCAGGCCCATAATGAGACCGTCGCCGGTCCAGGCTGTAACCTCTAGCTCGCGGGGGCATGTGGCGGCGTCCACGATCAGCGAGTGGTAGCGGGTGGCTACGAAGGGGGAAGGGAGGCCGGTGAACACCCCCTTGCTGGTGTGGTAGATCTGCGAGGTCTTGCCGTGCCGTAGCTCGGGGGCGCGCACGATCTTGCCGCCGTAAAGCTGCCCGATGCTCTGGTGCCCCAGGCACACGCCCAGGATGGGCACCTTGCCCGCGAACGCCTCTATGGCCTGCAACGATACTCCCGCGCTGTCGGGCGCGCCGGGGCCGGGGGAGATTACCACGCCGTCGGGGCGCGTTAGCTCAAGCTCGGCCACGCTCATGGCGTCGTTGCGCACCACCTCCACGCGGCTGCCTAGCTCGCCCAGGAACTGGTACAGGTTGTAGGTGAACGAGTCGTAATTGTCGATGAGAAGTATCACTTGCTTGCTCCTTCCGGTTCCAGTTCGTCCTGGGTCGCGTATTCCAGCGCCGTGTGCTCGCTTTCCATCTCTTCCGCCAGGTCAATCGCCGCCATGAGCACTTTGGCCTTGGCTAGCGTCTCGCGGTACTCCATCTCGGGTACGCTGTCGGCCACGATTCCCGCGCCCGCCTGCAAGTGCGCCATGCCGTCCCTGACGACGATGGTGCGTATGATGATGGCCGTGTCCATGTTGCCGCTGTAGCTGATGTAGCCCGCCGCGCCTCCGTATGGCCCCCGGCGGTCGCGCTCAAGCTCGGAGATAATCTGCATCGCCCGCACCTTGGGCGCGCCCGACAGCGTACCGGCTGGCAGGCAGGCCCGAAGCGCGTCCACAGCGCCAAGCTCGGGCCGCAGGTCGCCTGTCACCTCCGATACGAGGTGCATCACATGGGAGTATTGTTCCACCTCCATGAAGCGGGGCACCTTCACCGAGCCGATGCGGGAGATGCGACCGATGTCGTTGCGCCCCAGGTCCACTAGCATGACGTGCTCGGCGCGCTCCTTCTCGTCAGAGGCCAGTTCCTTTTCCAACCGCGCGTCCTCCTTCGCGTCCTGCCCCCTCGGGCGAGTGCCCGCGATGGGGTGCATGGCTACCTTGCCCTCCTGCGCCTGCACCAGCATCTCAGGCGAGGCCCCCACGAGGCAGGTGTCGCCAAATTGCAGGAAGAACATGTAGGGGGAGGGGTTCACCATGCGGAGCGCCCGGTAGATGCTGAACGGGTCCGCGTTGGTGGGCCGGTCGAAACGCTGCGACAACACGACCTGTATAATGTCGCCCGCCGCGATGTGCTCCCGCGCCTGCTCCACGATCCCCTCGTACTCCGCCTGGGTGAAGTTGTTCCTGGTGGGCGCGTTGCGGGTAATCTGCCCGTTCCGGTGGTGTCCGTTGCTCACGGGCAGCGGCCTGCGCAAGTCTCTGACGACCTGCTCTATCCTCTCTACCGCTCGCGCGTACTCATCTTCGGTATCTCCCGCGAGTGACGCAAGGCTGTAGACCCTGGCGCTACGCTGTGCGTGGTCGAACACCAGGAAGGTATCATAGAAGGCGAACGACATATCCGGCAGGCCGAGAACGTCATTGGCGGCGGGGCGCACAGGCTCCAGGGTGCAGGCGGTCTCGTACCCGGCGTAACCGACCGCACCACCTGCGAACCGGGGTGCTGGCGCTCCCTCCGGCAAGACCAGCCGCCTTGAAGCCAGCAGCGCATCCAGCTCGCCCAGCGGGTCGGTGCTCGCAACCGCCGGGCCTTGCCCCTCCGGGGACTCGATGCGGGACATGCCATCCTTCACCGTGAATGTGGACCTCGGCCCCGTGCCCAGGAACGAGTAGCGCCCCACCTGGCTGCCGCGCTCCACGCTTTCCAGCAGGAAGCAGTGCTCTCCGCGCCGTATCTTGAGCAGGGCCGAAACGGGCGTCTCCAGGTCGGCGGGTATCTGCCTGCTGACGAGCGTGTACGGCTCCGCGCCCGCCTCGTTATTTGCCCGGTGCTCCTGCGCCAGGGTCCTGAACGCCTCCCGGTTTGGCGTGTATGCTTGCGCCACTGTTAGTCCCCTTTCTCCAACGCCCGCACGCGCATGGTGCCTCGTGCATTACGCTCGATTCCAAGAATCAAAAAAGCCCAACGTCCGCAAGGGACGAAGGACTGAGCTTCGTGGTGCCACCCTTTTTCCACCGGTCGTCCGGCGCTCCGCAGATACCTAGTCAGGGTGCTTGCGCGCCATGTCTGCCGATATCCCGCTCCCTGGTAACGGTGGAGTCGCCGGCACAGTCTACTCGCATGCTCGCGCAGCTTTCGGTGTGCAACTCACAGCTCCATTCACAGGTCGCGCCGCCGTTGGACTTCCACCGCCGCCAACTCTCTGATGCTCGCCTGACCTGTTACTCGTGCTGGTCGTAGTTGTTCTACCTATTCGGTTATTGAACAGTCTACAAGCAAAAAGGCGCGGTGTCAAGAGGTAGCGAGGGTACAACAGCCTGGGTGGCGCCATTCGCGCCGAAGAGAGACGATAGGGATAGTGAGGGGCCCGGAGTGCTATTGCTTAGAGGGGGCAATTTCGGTAAGGGACGCCCGTCGATTGAAATCGAGGGCTACACCTTGCAAAGTCCCCTTAGGGGACTGAAGCACCCAAAAGGCCCTATCGAGGTTTTCTAAGAAGGACCAGTCTGCCGCAGGTCAGACTTTGCAAGGTGTAGCCCTCGATTTCAATCGACGGGCGCCGACCTTCGCACTCGGAATCTTGTATCAGATCAATCGATGGCTGTCGCTCGCCGAGAATGCCACACCCTGAGCACTAGCATTCCACCTGCGGGCGGATATGCGATGCTAGTAAATGCGCTACACTACGAGCAACCGGCCACACACCGCCAAACTTCATGCCCGAACGAGCACACATGCCCGCCAACGATTTGCTCCCCTATATCTTCCCTAATACGCGCCTCCCGCTCGCGGTGCAATTCGCCCAGTGGGTACAGGCTTCGCCCCGCTTCCGCGCCTTCGCCGAGACTTACCGCGACAAAATCCGCAAGAAGGTGCGCACAATCACGGAGGCCGAGGGCTTTGGCGATCTGCAAGCTGAGTTGGCGACGGCCTACTTCCTGGTGCAGGAACGGCGATTTGATGTCGAGTATGAGAAGTACGGCACAGGCAAGCAGCGAGGGCCGGACTTCTCCGTCACCTATAAGACTCACACCCGCTTCGATGTGGAAGTCACGCGGCTGCGTGGAGGCCAGGCAGGAGAAGCTCCAGGGCCAGGTAAGCTGGCGAACACGCTTTGCGCCAAGTTGCAGCAACTCCCACCAAGTATGATCAATATCCTCGTCATGTCCGCGGACGATGCTTTGTACAGCGAGGACGACTTGGCTAGCGGATTGCGGTTGCTACAAGAGCGAGCCGAGCGCAAAGACGACGAGTTCTTTACCCGGCGAGGCTTCCTCGGTGCGCGGGACTTTCTCCGGCATTACAGCCGCCTCAGCGGGATTCGCCTGGTAGCCGCGGGCGCATCACCCATCTTACGGCTCCAGCCCCAGGCCCGGCACCCACTGCCACCCGACCTGGCCGCCATTCTGCGCCGGTAGGTCCGGCGTGGCACGTTCTATGTTGATGATAGGCCACTTCACACGCTAGCACGCGGGGAGCTATCGCCAGGATTGGTCATAGCGGAGGCCGCTTCAGAGTCGATTACCCAACGAGACCGCACGGAGGTTGCATGGAACCAACGCTGCTACTGTCAGCCGACACCCGGAGTACCGCCGGGGTCATTCTACTCACAATCGTTGCCATCGAGTATGGCGGGGTGTTCATGCTGCGTATCGTGCGGGGCCAGCACCCCGTTACGCAGTTCCAGGCGACGTTCGCCCGCGCCGGACACGCACACGCCGGAGTGCTGGTCACGCTTGCCCTGGTGTGCCAGATTCTCGCTGATGCCGCGGTCATGAGCGGTCCGCTGGCGCTCCTGGCACGAAACGGCATACCCCTGGCCGCTATACTCATGCCAGCGGGGTTCTTCTTCTCCTCTATGGGCCGGGGCGTCACCCAGCCTAACAGGTTGATTGTGCTGCTTTATGCCGGTGCAATCTCGCTGGCTGTGGGAGTTGTCTCCCTCGGAATCGCCCTGCTAAGTACCTAGTGCCGTTTGCCGACCTGCGGGTTGGGTGCCCTGGGCAATCTCTAGGACGTGAACGCAGCCATCCAGGTGCGCGCAACCGCACTGCAAAGTCGCTTCCAACAACTGCTTGCGGGCCTGCAACTCGGCAATCAAGGCATCCACCGCATCCAGCTTGGGACCTGACATGGCCTGCCAGCGTTCCGAAGGCGGTGTGTCTGCCGAAAAGCCATTGAGCAGCGTCTTGATTTCAGCGACACTGAAGCCCGCCTGCTGGGCTAGCCGCACGACCGCCAGCGTGCTCAACACAGCTACGCTATAGCGACGGCGGCCGTTGATCCTCCGTGGCTGGGGCAAGACACCAATGCTCTCGTAGTAACGTATCGCGGAGGCCCGGATACCTGCCTCGCGAGCTACTTCCCCTATCGTCAATTCGTCCACCAGATTCGTCTCTCCCTCTTGACTTAAAGCGCACTTCAAGTGTTAGCATAAAGCTATGACCGGGGTACAGGCAAGGAGGTAACACAGTTGAGCGAGCATACAGCAATCAAGGCAGAGGATCTGGCAATAGCATGCAGGCTGTCTGAGGCGGAACAGGCTATCAGAGAAGAGGAGTTAGCAAGAGACATTTTCAGCAACTGCCAGGAAGTAATCGAACTGGCCGATGGCTACGCGTTCAGGTTCGCGGGCGACGGCGAGTGGGCCGCAAAGCTGGTAGAGTTCATTGCCCTGGAGCGGAAATGCTGCCCCTTCTTCACTTTTGAGCTTGTATTTGAGCCTCAGGAAGGCCCCATATGGCTGCGTCTGAGGGGACCGGAAGGGGTTAAGGACTTTGTCGAACAGAGCTTCATAACGACCGGCGGGCAAGCGGTTGCAACGTGATTTCATGTATATCCTGTGGTTGGGGCTTGTATTTTGCCTTTGACTATGTTAGACTTGGCAACACAGTCGAATAGCGGCTATGCCGCAGGCCCGCGATGAGGGGAATTAGTAACCGAGCAGGATGCTTGCAGCGAATCGGGAGATGGTGAAAGCCCGAGAAGCCCCAACGGTGAACCGGTCCGTGAGCGGCCCGCCGAAGAAAGCCACAATGTGGTGAGCAAGTAGGATGGGGTGGTTGGTAACCACGCAGCAAATAACCAAGAGCGGTCACAGGCCACAAATGTGACAAGAAGGGTGGTACCGCGGGAGCTATGCTCTCGTCCCTTGTTTGGGACGGGAGTTTTTTGTTTGCCTGAAAAAGGACGATGGACGACGGACGATGGACGATGGACGATAGTAACGCGTAATTCGTAATTCGTAATTCGTAATTCGTAATTCGTAATTCGTAATTAGTACATCCCAAGGGGGAGTAAGATGCAAGTGATGCTGGACAAGATAGCTTCGGTCACGGGCCGGCTGAACCTCGAGCACGAGGTGGACGTGGCCGAGTACGTGCCCGCCGAGCGCGGCACCGTGCTGGTGGTCGAGGCCCTCGAAGAGAAGGCGGTGTATGGCGAGCTTGAGTTGAGGGGCGGCAGGATGGCCCGCATCATCAAGGGCGACCTCATAGCGGGGGTGCTGGGCGAGCGGCAGGCCCTCAAAGGCTTCGTAGGCTCCATACCGGCGCACATAGAGCCGGGCGACACCCTGCACATCCTCAACATGGGCGGCGTGATAGGCGTTTGCAGCTCGGCCAACTCCGACTTCGGCACGCCGCTACAGGTGCGCGTCATCGGTTCGGTGATGCACGACGGGCAGCCCGCCAACATCATGGACAACGCCGTGCCCTGGCAGAAATCTCTCCGCGAGTCCGCTCCCATCATCTTGGTGTCCGGCACCTGCATGAACGCTGGTAAGACCACCGCCGCGTGCGAGATCGTGCGCGAGCTGACGAGCCGGGGCTACCGGGTAGCCGCCGCCAAGCTGGCCGGAGTGGCTACCCAGCGCGACTTGCTCAACATGCAGGACCACGGGGCGGTGTGCGCCCTGTCGTTCAGCGATGCGGGGCTGCCCTCCACCACCCGCACCGATAGCTGCCTGGTGCCCGCCGCCAAGGGTGTGCTCTCGGCCCTCAGCGCCTGCAACCCCGACGCTATTGTCGTGGAGTTTGGCGACGGCATCATGGGGCACTATGGGGTGGACATCCTGCTGCGCGACCGCGAGCTAATGAGCCACGTGCGGGCGCATATCTTGTGCGCCAACGACCTCGTAGCCGCGTGGGGCGGCCTGCGCTACCTGGAGGAGATGGGCGTGAGCGTGGATTGCGTGTCCGGCCCCGCCACCGATAACAGCGCCGGGGTGGACTACATCACCGTGCACTTCAACATCGACGCCGCGAACGGCCGCGCCGAGCCTGCCCGGTTGGCGGGCATGGTGGAGCAGTTGGTGTTCGCCGAGAGCCGAGTGCTGACAGAGGTGGTGGCCTGATGCGGGGAATGCAGACCGGCGGCAACCCCGTGCGGGTAGCGATCATGGGCGCTTCGGGCTACATCGGCGGTGAGGCGTTACGCCTGCTGTTGGGCCACCCGTGCGCGGAAGTGGCAGCCGTTACTTCGCCATCGCACGCGGGCAAGCCTATCACCGAGGTACTGCCGCACCTCAGCAAGCTGACGGACCTCAATTTCACGGCGGATATCTCTAGCGAGGAAGCCGCGGGGTACGACGCTATATTTATGGCGCTGCCGCATGGTGCCGCTATGCAGCGCGTGCCGGAGATACTGGCGGCAGGGGGCAAGGGAGGCCCACACGGCGACGGCCCCATCCTGCTCGACATGAGCGGCGACTTTCGCATCAAGGACGCGGCTCAATTTGCCAGGTTCTACGGTCTGGAGCACACGGCAAATGAGCTAGCTACGTCGGCGGCATACGGGCTGACCGAGTGGAACCGGGAGGCGATACAGGAGGCGCGTCTAGTGGCCTGTCCCGGTTGTTTCCCCACAGGTTC
>DASVRN010000214.1:0-7849 GCA_036388595.1 Chloroflexia bacterium | reverse complement strand
TGACGGGTTAATGATGCCGAACAATTACGCAGACAAAGACCGCTTTCTTGAGGACCTGGCCCGGCAGGTGCAGCTAAGGGGCGGCAGGCAGGATGCCGAGCGGGTGCTGAGGGCCATCTTCGAACACGAGCAGGAGGCAGGCGCGGACCCCATGACCGAGCGGGTGCTTGCCCGGATCGTCCGCATGCCCGTGCCCGTAATCGCGGCCCTCCGGCGGGAGTTGGAGAGCGCCCTGGTGCTAGAGCCGGGCCTCTCCATCCAGATGACTCCCACTGCTAGACAAACGCTGGCCGAGGAGTGGGGTTGGCAGCCTTTGCAGCAGACCGCCTTCCTATCCCCTTCGGCACCCCCGGCGCGTCCGGAAAAGGCGAGGCCACAGGAGCCGCAGCTTTCACAGTTGTGCGGAGCCTGCGGCGGCACCGGGATAGCGCCTTCGGGACCGCAGTGGGACTCTGTGCTGGAGGGCCTGCAAAAGCACTTCCTGGGTAAGCCGCGCAAGGTCACGACTGGTGGGAGGGCTATGAGCCAGCCCCCGCCCGACACCAACCTGCGCCGCGCCGCCCTGATGCACGAGCAAGGCATGTTGGCGGGCAAAGATGTGCTGGTGATGGGTGAGGACGTAACCGCGGCCGCCGCAATCGCTCTCGCGGGTAAGGCGCTATCACCATCCGGCAGGTTGGCGCGCCGCCTGGTGGCCCTGCACTCCGACGATAAGGCGTTACGGCAGCTGAGGGACATCGCCGTGGGCGAAGGTCTCATCATCGGCCTGGTGACGCACGACCTGCGCCGCCCGCTGATGGAAGACTTGCAGGGTGAGTTCGATACCGTCTTTGTGGACGCGCCCCAGGCCTACGCGGGGGTCGTGTTGGCTCTGTCCAGGGCTATTGACGCTGCTAATGCGGAAGGCACTATATTCCTCTCTTACAACTCGACGAGTCCAAGCGACCTGCTTGAGGTGCAACGGGCCATCCTGGAGGCGGGCCTGCTGATAGCCCAGGTAATCCCTGGCTTCGACCAGTATTCCAACGGGAGCCACGACCTCTACGTGCTACGCCTGACAGAGGACACCCTGCCCCTGGTCGAAGGCGATTACACCGGGGAGGCCACAGAGGAGCGCCAGACCTACGCCTGTACCCAGTGTGGCCGCCAGCTAACCGTCGGCGGCGAGGCCAGCGGCCGCTTCGCCACCCTCATCGACCTGGAAGATGCAGGCTGCCCCACCTGTGGAGGCCGTATCTTCACCCTGATCCCAGGCCACCACGCCGGCGGCAATGGCACACGTCAGGATCAATGAGAGACGGAAACGCCAAGACGCGGAGACGCCAAGGACCACGCCAAGAGGAATAAAGAATTCACCGCAGAGACGCAGAGGACGCGGAGATTACGCAGAGAATAGTTGAGGGTGTTCTCGCCAGGAGCAACACTGAGCAGTAAGCTGCTGCTCCTTGCGCTTTCTAACAACCACAATCTCAGCGTACCTCTGCGCTCTCTGCGTCTCTGCGGTGAATAATCAATAATCTTCTTGGCGCGCACTTGGCGTCCTTGGCGTCTTGGCGGTTCCGTCTCCTTCAAGTTGCCTCATTGTGCCAGAGGGATTGGTCGCAGAGGGGGCGGTAGCCGCAGGCACGGCAGCGGGCGGGGCTGTCGTGGTTGCGGTCTACTTCGCTCATGCGGGCGGCGTGGCGCATCTCAGCCAGCACCGAGATGAGGTAGGCGCGGGTCTCTTTGTTGTAGTCCACCTGGAAGGTGTTGTTGCTGTAGCGCAGCAAGCCGTGGGGTGGGCGCTTGCCCTCGGTCTCCTCCAGCAGCAGGCAGTAGGCGAGCACTTGCAACAGGTGCGACTCGTGCGGCTCGTCCTCGGTGCGCCCCGGCTTTACCTCCACCGGCACCAACCCTCGCCCGGTCTGCACGATGTAGTCAGGCGTGCCTGCCAGCCCGTACCGCGCCGAGTAGAGCGGCTTGCCAGGAATGCCGCCCGCGCCCGTATCCGACTGCACCACCCCACCGGAGGGCAGCCCGCTCTCCCGCCTCAGCCGCGCCGAATACCCGAGCGCCAGCACCGCCAGCGCCAGCAAAGCTATTCCAACCAGTGCAAATGCCGCTATTCCCATGGTTCTGAAACGGGGTTCTGAAACGTGAAACGTGAAACGTGATGCGGTTAAGGTAGCATGGTCCTCAACAAGCAAGAGGGCCGCCTCTCGTAAGTATAGGCGACCCTGCTGCTATCTTGTACTAAATTACCCTAACCGCATCACGTTTCACGTTTCACGTTTCAGCTACCTGGGTCCTGCGTTGCGCACCTCGTCGGTCACCTGGTCGGCGAACTTGTTGAAGTTGTCCTTGAAGCGCTGGGCGAGGTTGCGGGCGGCCTGGTCGTAGGCGTCCTTGTCCTGCCATGTGTTGCGCGGGGTGAGCACTTCACTGGGCACGCCCGGGCAACTGGTAGGCACCTGTAGGCCGAAGATGGGATCTGTGACGGTGGGCACCTGCGCCAGCGAGCCATCCAGGGCGGCGCTCACCATAGCCCGAGTGTGGGCGATGCTCATGCGCTTGCCCTTGCCATACGCCCCGCCCGACCAGCCGGTGTTCACCAGCCACACGTCAGCCCCATGCTGCCGTATCTTCTCACCCAGCAGGCGGGCGTAAGTCATCGGAGGCAGGGGCAGGAAGGGAGAGCCGAAGCAGGCCGAGAAGTTCGGCTCAGGCTCGGTTACGCCGCGCTCGGTGCCCGCCAGCTTGGCCGTGTAGCCCGACAGGAAGTAGTACATCGCCTGCTCCGGGGTCAACCTCGCAATGGGGGGCATCACCCCGAAAGCGTCGGCGGTGAGCATCATGATGTTCTTGGGGTGCGCGCCGGTGCCCGTGGGTGAGGCGTTCGGGATGAAGTGGATGGGGTAGGCCGAGCGGGTATTCTCGGTCTTCTCCGCGCTTTCGAGGTTCAGTTCTCGCGTCTCGGGGTGCATCACCACGTTTTCCAGCAGCGTGCCGAAGCGGTGGGAGGCGGCCCAGATGTCGGGTTCGGCCTTCTGCGACAGCTTGATTACCTTGGCGTAGCAACCACCCTCGAAGTTGAACACGCCGGTGTCGCTCCAGCCGTGCTCGTCGTCGCCTATGAGGGTGCGGTTGGGGTCGGCGGAGAGGGTGGTCTTGCCGGTGCCCGACAGGCCGAAGAAGAGGGCCGTGTCGCCGTTCCTGCCGATGTTGGCCGAGCAGTGCATCGAGAGCACGCCATTGACCGGCAGCACGTAGTTCATTACCGTGAACATCGACTTCTTGATCTCGCCGCCGTACTCGGTGCCGCCTATGAGCACCAGCCTCTGCGCGAGGTTGAGGGCGATGAAAGTCTCGGTGCGGGTGCCTTCTTCAGCGGGGTTGGCGTGGAACGAGGGCACGTCCACCACGGTGAAGTCAGGCTCGAACCCTACGCGCTCTGCCTCAGTGGGCCGGATGAAGAGGTTGCGGGCGAAGAGGTTGGACCATGCAAACTGGGTGTAGATGCGGACCTTCAGGCGGTAGTTGGGGTCTGCTCCGACGTACACGTCCTGCACGTAGAGCTTCATCGCCTTGTCGCGAATATGCACCATGAGCCTTTCGCGAATCGCGTCGAACTTCTCCTCGGAGAGGGGCTGGTTCACCGCGCCCCAGGCTATGTTGTCCTGGCTGGAAGGCTCCTGGACGACGAACTTGTCCTTGGGGGAGCGTCCGGTATACTGGCCGGTGCTTACAACCAGCGGCCCCTCGGCGGCGAGGCTGCCTTCGTTGTTGCGAATGGCTTCTTCTACGAGGTGCGCGCTCGTAAGATTGTGCCTCGCGGGGTCTATCTCGATGCCTAAATCGATAGTAACCGGCCTGTCTGTGACTTGCATAAGTCAACCTCCTTGTTGTACTTGCCCACATCGTGAGCGTGGCAGTGTCTAGCAGTGGCCTATTCTATTACAGTCTCTAGCCCGGTAAAGAGCAAGTTCTGAGCCTGTCCTGGCTTCATCGCCAACTGGTATTGTAAGCCACAACCTGCTACCTTGACAAGCCATATTATGAGTGGCTCGTGCTGGATCAAAATAGGAGATTTGGACCATCTCACACTTTGTCATACTGAGTGGTGCATCTTGCAAGTAAGTTACGAATAGCAGGAGCAAGCCCCCCTCTGTCATCCTGAGCGTAGCGAAGGATCTCAAGAAGGTGGGTAGGGAAGAAGCTGTATTGCACTACCCACCTCGGAGTACCCACGTCGGCTTGCCAGCAGGCTCCCGCACGTGTAGAGAGTCCGACTGCCACATGCCTTCGCTGCGCTCAGGATGACAAGGCCTCTCCGGCTCCTCTTTTTGGTAACTCTCTTGCAAGATGCACCACTGATGGGAGAATGGTACCCAAAGAAAGGGATGCTTGGGTGGCTTCGGCTTCTTCACGGAGTTTACCTTGAGTATCGAAGGGTTCAGAATGACAGAGTGGGGTATAGTATAGGCAAGCGCCAATGTCACACAACGATTCTACAGACCCCATCAAGGGGCAAATAATACGCCTTTACGCCGACGTTGCCACGGTGCAGATAGGCGACGAGAAGGTGACGATCCCGATCCGGGGCAGGCTCTTCAAGGAGAACCCCCCGGCCGTTGGCGACTGGGTGGAACTGCAAGGCAAAAAGGACCACTACGTCATCGCGTCGGTGCTGCCCCGCCAGAGCGTGCTGGCCCGGAGGGCGGCGGGCACGCGACTCAAGCGCCAGGTGCTCATCGCCAACGTGGACCAGGTGGTGGTGGTCTTCGCGGCTGCCCTGCCTCCGCCCAACATCCCCATGCTCGACCGCTTCCTGGTGGTGGCCGAGGCCAATCACCTGGGGGCGCGGGTGGTTATCAATAAGATCGAGCTTGCCGACAGCCTGGACGACGTGCGCGCTATGTTCGAGCCGGTGAGCATGGCGGGTTACCCGGTGCATTTCACCAGCGTAAAGCAAAACGTCGGTCTTGAAGAGCTGCACGAGGCGCTGATAGGCAAAGCGTCTGTGCTGACCGGGCCTTCGGGCGTGGGCAAGTCGAGCATGCTCAACGCGCTGTACCCCGGCCTCAACCTGCGCGTGGGGCAGGTGAGCGCGGCCTACGGTACGGGGCGACACACCACGGTCGGCGGCTATCTCATACAACTGCCCGACGGCGCATCGGTGGCCGACACGGCGGGCCTGCGCGAGGTGGGCGTCTGGATGGTGCCGCCCGAAGAGCTTCCCGACTGCTTCCCCGAGTTCCGCCCCCACCTGGACGAGTGCCGCTTCAGCGACTGCGCCCACATGGCCGAACCCGGCTGCGCTATACAGTCCGCCGTAGAAGCAGGCGAAATCCACGAGCTACGCTACGAAAGCTACGTCCAACTCCGCGAAGAAGCCGAAGCCACCTTCCCTCGCTGGTAACCTCTGTATTCGCCTGTGCCTCTTCAGGCCTCGACCTGCTATCGCGGGTGGGTCCTCCTACTTCTGAAGTCTTTACGACCCTCCTTCTGCCTACTTTGTTCCGTCCTACGAGTGGAATGCCCATGGCCGGAACCATATAGTCATAGCCGACATATATAGTGTAGGGCCGCTTTTCTACGCTGACCTTGGCATGTAACTCCCGAAATTGCGCTGCCCCCAAGTAGTGACAGGATACATATCCGGGGAGGCAGATATGCTCAGGCGCAGGTTGGTCCAGTTGTCTATTGTGGTGTTGCTGGTTGCAGGCTTGCCTTCGTTAGGGCCTCCATCCATACATGGGCAACGAGGCTGTACCAAATTTCCAGAGACCGGCTACGATATTTGCTACCAATTCCTCGACTACTGGCAGCAGCACGGTGGTCTCGCCCAACAAGGCTACCCCATCAGCGGCAGGTTTGAGGAGCGCAGCCCCGTGGACGGAAGGGCTTACATGGTGCAGTACTTCGAGCGAGCCGTGTTCGAGTCACACCCGGAAAACGAGCCACCTCACGACTTGTTGCTCTCCCTGCTGGGCAACGCTACCTACAAGCAGAAATACCCGGCCGGCGCACCTAACCAGGAACCTAACAGTAGCCCCGGCTCTGTGCTGTTCAATGAGACGGGCAAGAGGCTGGGCGGGCGGTTCTTGCAGTACTGGCAGGCGAACGGCGGGCTGGCACAGCAGGGCTACCCCAGCTCCGACGAGTTCCTGGAGAAGTCGGAGCTAGACGGCAAGACTTACCGCGTGCAGTACTTCGAGCGTGCGGTGTTCGAGATGCACCCCGAAAACCAAGCGCCGCACGACGTGTTACTCAGCCAGCTTGGCACCGCTCGCTTGAAGGCGCGCATGGGCAACCTGGTGAGCGTTCCGACGGGTGATGGTGCCACGTTGAGCGCCTCGGTATACGGCAGTGGCAAGACTGCCGTCATATTGTCGCCACAGTGCGACCAGGCTGGCAGATACGGCTGGACCGACTTTGCGCTCAGTCTCGCCGAGAGCGGCTACATGGCAATTGCATATGATTACCGGGGCGTCAACCTATCCAAGATGCTTTCAGGTGCGCGGCCTGATGTTGGCCTGGGGCCTGTGGACCTGCACGCGATTGCAGGACTGGCGAAGGCGCAGGGGGCTACCAACCTGGTGCTGGCCGGTGCAAGCTGTGGGGGCACCTATTCCGTGGCTTCGGTCGCTACCGAGAAGCCCCTGGCCTTGATCGTCCTGGCCTCCCCCGCGTCATTTACCGGCTTCGAAATCCCAGCCTCGCAATTGTCCACCGTCGCGCTCCCCAAGCTGTTCATCTCGACCGAAGATGACCGCCTGACACCAGACATGACGGAGATGTACGACGCAATGCCCGACCCCAAAGAGAAGCACATCTATCCGGGCAGCGCGCACGGCACCGACATCTTCCTCACCGAGCACGCCGATGACCTGGCCCAACGCCTGCTCGCCTTCATCGAGCGGCACGCGCCTGCTAGATAGCCGACGGGAACGGAAACGCCAAGACGCGGAGACGCCAAGGACGCGCCAAGATAGTAAAGATTTGGAGGCCACAAAAAAGGGACCAGGATACAAATGTCGTATCCTGGTCCCTTTTACTTAGAACACCTATTTAATCTCTGCGCGTCCTTGGCGTCTCCGCGTCTTGGCGTTTAGCGTCTATTGTTTGCCGCAATATGGACAGGCTGCCCAACGCACGCTGATGGGGCGGCCGCAGTTTTCGCATTCGTCGCGGAGCTTGGTGCGGCAGTGTGGGCAGTAGAGGAACTCCGCGCTCACCCGGCGCTTGCAGGAGGGGCAGATTTCGCTGTCCTCTATGTCCTGGAGCAGGTACTCCTCTTCCAGGGCGCGTTCGTAGGCCTCGGACAGGGTTTCTTTGGGCTTCAAGATGTTGTAGATGATGATGCCCGCGAACGGCACCAGCGCCACCAGCGCGATAGCCAGCACTATGGATATGATGTCGCGTGTGCGGGCCGTGATGTCGCGGAAGGTCCAGACGATGGTAGCAAAATAGAGGGCCAATATGTAGGACCCCATGCAGGCCAGCAACAGGGTAAGTGGACCACGTAGCGCGTCTAAGAAATCACTCATTAAGCGGTTCTATCCTCAAGATGTGGCTGCCCCATGCTTTGCAATTGCAGTACCACCGTTCTCCGGGCACCGGCTGCCCCTTTCACAGAAAAGCGGCCGCAGTGCAAGTCTGGGCCACTTCTGCCATCCATTATACACATGCGCGCAAGGACGTGACGAATTTTGGACGGAAACGCCAAGACGCGGAGACGCCAAGGACCACGCCAAGCGTATAGAGGTTTGGAGAGTACAAAAAGGAGCAGTGTACATGATGTTGTACACTGCTCCTTTTGCTTAGACACAACAATTCCTAAACTCTGCGCGTCCTTGGCGTCTTTGCG
>DASVRN010000213.1:0-14784 GCA_036388595.1 Chloroflexia bacterium | reverse complement strand
AAAGCGGCCGCGGCGAACGCGGAGGCTGCGGGGGCCGAAAGGGAAGCCAAGATCCAGGCAGTGACAAGGACGAGGCAGGAAGCGCAGCAGCACCTGGAAAAGGGCGAATACGAGGCGGCGGTGACTTCAGGTAACAGCCTCATCGCTATGGATGACAGGGAAGCACAGTGGATGGGCCACTTCTACAAGGCGAGCGGCCTTGAGGGGCTGGGCCGGAACGCTGAGGCAATTGCGTCATACTCCACGGCACTTGAGGGTGCGAGAGCGGCAGGCAAGGAAGGCACGTTGGAGCTTGCTTACCTGGGGCGGGGCAAGTGTTATCTCCAGCAGAACGACATAGGGGCGGCGTTGCGTGACTTCTCGGAATACATCCGGCTGGAACCGAGGGACGACAAGGGCTATTACTGGCAGGCTGTAGGGCTGGAACGCCTGGGCGACCTGGACCAGGCACTTCGCAACATCGAACAGGCCATAAGCATTCGCCCGGGTGACGCGGCCAAGTATCGCGTGCGTGCGAGTATCTACGAGAAGCAAGGCAATGCGCAGAAAGCTATTGAAGACCTGTCGCATGTAATCAGCCTGGAACCGAAGGACGCCCCGACTTACAGCCGCCGGGGGGCCTTGTACGCCGCGCAGAACGACCCGCAGCGGGCGATAGCTGATTACTCTCGCGTAATAGAGCTGGACCCGCAGAACCTCGAAATCTACAAGGCTCGTGCCAATCTGTACCAGCTTACCGGCGATACGGCGAGGGCCGCTGCCGACCTGGCCCACATTGAGCGAGAGGAGTCGATCCGGCGGGTATACGACCAGTACCTTCAGGCGGCGACAACAGCCTACGACCAGGGCATCAGGGATACTTATACGGAAGCAGACCTGTCGGTCAAGCCGAACTGGACTGCCGCCTGGCTGCAAGTTGGCATCGCGGTGGTGGCGGGCCTGTTGATAGCGGGTCTGTCTTACGCTGCCTATGGGCTGGGGATAATCCCCATTATTAGCCTGATAGTGATGGTGATTGTGGTCGTGGCGCTCATAGTGAGAACGAGGACCTGGGCGCCCAACAGAATCAAAGCTGCTACCGCATACTTACAGATGCGAAAGACGAGCGAGGCGCAGTTACCAGGGTTCGAGGAGTTCTTCAAGCAGTTTTTGCAGGCGAAGAAGGAGTCCAAGCTTGAGGAGCTACCTGCTCGCACGCGGGGCTTCCTGGAGAGTAGAGCGGGCGGCGGGGCTGTACAAGCGAAGTAGGTCCGCAGCCGAGCACAACTTGTGATTGTTTGACATGGAAGACCTCTGCCCCGGAGCAGAGGTCTTTTTGTTGCCAGTATCAAAGTGCCAGGTCAGACGCTGCAATCTTTTGCTTCAGTGCATGGTCCTCAGCCGGGATGAGCGTCAAATCACCTCCGCGATGCTCTGGTAGGGAGTAGGGTGAGGTGCTTATTCGAGGCCTAGTTGCGCCTGGAAGTGGGCGGTGGTTTCGGGAGTGGCTTTGGTGTAGCTGCGGGCCTCCCATAGGGCTTTGCGGGCTTCTCTTGTGTTTAGTTTCTGGAGGCCCTCAATGGCCCAGACCCAGAGGTCTGCTTCTTCTCCGCGCAGGCATTCGACGAGGGTCGGGAGGGCTTCGGGAGATTGGGCTTCGGCGATGAGTTCGAGAAGCCAGAAGCGTATGCTTGGGTCGCGTTCGGCCTGGAACTCGGCCAGAAGCTCGTCTATGTACCTGGCGGCGTGGGGCCGCAGGGCGAAGAAGCCATCTTCCGGGGTGTTGCCAATGGTCACTTTGCCAACCTGGCCCCGCATCATGCGCATGAAGTATTTGAAGCTATTTGGTTCCTTGGGCATAGGTTGACGCTCCGTTCACTGACTATTTTACCTCAGATGCGGCCCACGATACGGAGCTAGGCGGTTCAGGTCGAAGGTGAGGAGGCATCTGGACCTGGGCTGCTTCTTTGTTGTACACTTTTCGGGTGAGCGACCAGGATTCGACGCGGGATAAGTATACGACTGAGCCGGGGCCGATTGGGGCTTCTATGGGCGTGAATGCGCCTAACGCGGCTGTATCTACTGCTGAGACGCCGCCGGTGACGGAGGAGTCGCCTCGCAGGAGCTCGCCCTGGGTGGCGCTGAAGTACCGGGACTTCCGGCTGCTGTGGCTGGGTGGATTTGTGTCGCAGACCGGGAGCCAGATGCGTATCGTGGCTATCGGGGTGCAGTTATGGGACCTGACGCACGACCCGCTGGCGCTGGGGCTGCTGGGGGTGTTCAAGCTGGTGCCGCTCTTGCTGCTGTCGCTGTTCGGCGGGGTGATAGCCGACTCGTTTGACAGGCGCAGGCTGCTGCTGATGACGCAGGCGGTGTTCGCGGTTACGTCGGTGTTGTTGGCGGTGAGCACGCAGTTCGGTTGGATTTCGCCCGCCATTATTTACGGGGTGAGCGCGCTGAGTGCGGCCACTACGGCGTTTGACAACCCGGCGAGGTCGGCGTTCGTGCCAAGCCTGGTCGAACGGCGGCACTTGCCCAACGCGCTGTCGCTGAACATCATCGTATGGCAGATCGCCACGATTGTTGGCCCTACCCTGGGCGGGGTGTTTTTGTTCCTGGGCGCGGCGGGGTTCGCGATCATCTACTGGGTTGACGCGGTGTCGTTCGGGGCGGTCATGGTGGCGCTGTGGCTGATGCATGCGCGGGCCGAGAAGGGGGCGAAGCGGGACGTCAGCATGAAGGCGGCGTTGGACGGGCTGCGGTTCCTGCGCAAGATGCCTATAATTATGTCAACTATGTCACTGGACTTCTTCGCGACGTTTTTCGGGGCGGCGATGGTGTTGCTGCCGCCATTCGCGGAGACGGTGTTGAAGGTGGACCGGCTGTACTGGGGAGTGTTGTACGCCGCGCCCGCGGTGGGTGCGCTGGTGGCGGGGCTGGTGATGTCGTGGGTGGGGAACGTGAAGCGGCAGGGGCTGCTGGTGATCGTGTCGGTGATGGCGTATGGGGCGGCGACGGTGGTGTTCGGGCTGTCAGGGACGTTCTGGCTGGCGGTGCTGGGGCTGGCGGGAACAGGGGCGGCGGACACGGTGAGCATGGTGATGCGGCAGACGATACGGCAACTGAACACGCCGGACGAGCTGCGGGGGCGCATGACTTCGGTGAATATGCTGTTTTATATTGGAGGGCCGCAGTTGGGGGAGGTGGAGGCGGGTATCGCGGCGGCTGTGATCGGGATTGGGCCGTCTATCGTGCTGGGGGGCGCGGCGGTGATTGTGGTGGCGGGGCTGACCGCGTATCTGGTGCCGTCATTGAGGGAGTACAGGTCGGTGGATTAGGTTCTGAAACGGGGTGCTGAAACGTGAAACGTGAAACGTGATGCGGTTTGTGCTATTTGGTACGTGAATTTGACATTAGGCGGTTGGCGGGACCAATGCCCCTTCTGTCATCCTGAGCGCAGCGAAGGAGCTCAGATGTTGGCCCTGCCCAAGCGCCGACTATTCGTCCAGCCAGTTCTATTATTCAACATCATCTCTACTCACCTTCTTGAGATCCTTCGCTGCGCTCAGGATGACAGGGTGAGGTTGCGTGCTGCGGGAAAGGGGAAACTTAAGTAGTAAGGGACGAGATTCTTCACTGCGTTCAGAATGACAAAAGCGGGGCAGGGTTGGTGCAATAGCTACAGTGTCGGACTCACGTACTCAATAGCACAAACCGCATCACGTTTCACGTTTCACGTTTCAGAACCCCGTTTCACGCTTGGGCCCCGGACCAGGTCTAGGATTTTCGCCAGGGTTTGGCCTACGGTATGGCCGTCGGTGAAGACGCGGAGGGCGTCGTCGGCCTGTCGGAGGGCACCGGCGGCGCGGTGCATGTCGAGGTCGTCGCGGTGGGCGATTTCGGCTTCTACCTGCTTGTAGGTTACCTTGCGGCCGCGTTCGAGGAGTTCTTCGTAGCGGCGGCGCGCGCGTTCTTCGAGGGAGGCGTCGAGGTAAATTTTGAGGTCGGCGTCGGGGAGGACTTCGGTGGTAATGTCGCGTCCTACCATGACGACGGGGCCGCGTTTGGCGAGGCGGCGCTGCTGTTTCACGAGGGCGTGGCGGACTGTGGGGTGAGAGGCTATTTCGGAGACCACGGCCTCTACTTCGGGGCGGCGTATCTCCCAGGTGATGTCCTCGTCCTCGACCAGGACGGTGGAGAGTCTGCCGTCGTTTTCGGTGTCGGAGGGCACGCGAACGTGGATGGGAAGGGTCTCGGCTACTTCGGCCAGGCTCGGCTCGTTGGTGGCGGAGATGCCCTGGCGCAGGGCTTCGAGGGCGACGGCGCGGTACATGACGCCGGTGTCGAGGAACAGGTAGCCTAGCTCCTGGGCGAGCAGGCGGCCAATGGTGCTTTTACCCGCGCCCGCCGGGCCGTCAATAGCTATGGTTTCGGGTAGCCCCTGCCGGTCGTCGCGGCCGCTGGGGGGTGTGGGTGTCATTTAGTGCTCCTGCTGTTGGAAAACCAACTATGGACGATGGACGATAGACGATGGACGATTGGTAAACTCATCTATCTCTGTTACCGGTGCGATTGTTGCGCGGTGGCGGTGAGCCTGCGCGCCGAGGTGGTGCTGAGCCTGGGCGGCGTTGTTGGGCCGGAGGTCTTGGGCCTCCTGTGCGGCGTGGTGGTGCTCCGGTACCCGTGCCAGTGCCTCGTGCGGGCGGCCCGCCGGGGCCTGTGCCGGTGCGACGTGGAGGTTGGCTGGGGGGAGAGCCGGGGCCGCGCGTGGGCCTTGTGCCCGTTTCTGATCGTGGGGCGCGTGTGTCGGGCCTGGGGCCGGTGGGTCTGCCTGGGGCGGACCTAGTTCTCCCCCCGGCAGGCGGGCGGGGCCTGGTTTCCGACCTGGGAGCCGTGCCTGTGCCGGGGCCTCTGCCTTCCTGCCTGGGGCGGTCGTTGCGCGGGGCCTGGGGCGAGTCGGGGGGTGCGCTGCGGGTGGGCCGCCGAGTGGGGGTAGCGCCTGGTCGCGCTGGGCCAGACGAGGGACGCGTGCGGGTGGGTGCTCCGGGTTGAGGAGCGCCGGGGGATTGAGGGCGACGGCTTGGGCGCGTCCTGGCGTTCACTTTGGCGGGGGCCGAGGGGGCCGGGGTGGGGGCCGCGACCTGGTTCGAGGAGGCGGACTTGAGCTTGACGGCTTTGCGGAGGGCGTGAGCCTCGTGGACGGCGAGGTTGCGCCACTTGCCGGGCTGGAGGTCGCCTAGCTCGATGGGGCCGAAGCGGACGCGGGTAAGCTCTAGCACTGGGTGGCCGATGGCGGCGCACATGAGGCGGACCTGGCGCTTGCGGCCTTCGCGGATGGTGATGCGGAGGCTGGTGTTGCCCTCGTTGCGGTTGAGCACGTCTACCTTGGCAGGGGCTGTGAGGCCGCCTTCGATCATAACGCCCTCACGAAGCTTGGTGATGGCTTCACCGTTGGGCCTGCCGCGCACGATTACTTGGTACTCCTTATCGACCTCGTAGCGGGGGTGGGTGAGGCGGAAGGTGAGGTCGCCGTCGTTGGTGAGGAGGAGCAGGCCGGTGGAGTCGGTGTCGAGCCTGCCGACGGGGTAGAGGCGTAGGCCCTGTTCTGTGAGCTTGGCGGCGGCGAGCAGGGTGAGCACGGTGGGCCTGCCCTCGGGGTCTTTGACGGTGGAGACGACGCCGAGGGGCTTGTTGAGGGCGATATAGACGAACTTCTGGGCGCGGCCCGAGCCGGCTTGCGGCTTGAGGGGCTTGCCGTCTACCGCTATGGTGTCGGAGGCGGGGTCGGCGCGCACGCCCATCTCTTTGACGACCTCACCGTTGACGGTGACGCGGCCTGCGGCTATTAGCTCTTCGGCGGCGCGACGGGAGGCGATACCGGCCTGCGCGAGTATCTTCTGGAGGCGCTCGCCGGAGGTGGGGTCGCGCGGGGTGGGCGACGTGGAAGGCGCGTCAGGGTCGGCCGGGGAGAGGCGTTTCCAACGAGGGAGGTCGTTGGGGTTATTTTTCCAGTTATCCTTCTTCATCGTTTACACCTGCTAGTTCGGGAGTGGGAGTGTTGGAGTTGGAGTTTGGGTGCCTGCGGAGGTGGGCGCGAACGGTGGCGATGCGCAGGCCGTCGAGTTCTTCTACGCGGAAGTGGGTGCCCTCCGTTTCAACTTCGTCGCCTAGCTCGGGCTTGCGGCCCAGTAGCTCGAATACGTAGCCGCCGAGGGTGGTGGCCTCGGTCGCTATGTGGAGGCCGAGGGTTTCGTTTACGTCGTCAATGGGGACGAGGCCATCGATGAGCATGCCTTCGGGGGTGACGGTGAAGTCGGAGCGCTGGTCCTCGGTCTCGAACTCGCCCCGGACCTCGCCCACGATTTCCTCCACGATGTCCTCCATCGTCACGATGCCGGCGGTGCCGCCATACTCGTCTACGATGAGGACTATCTGCACGCCCTGTTTTTGCATGAAGGTGAGCAGCTCGTCAACGTCGATGGTCTCAGGCACGGCGTGTATGGGGCGCATGAGGTCACGCACGCTGAAGTGGCCGTTGGCGGGAAGGGCTGGGACAATGGTGCCGGGCGCTGCCGTCGAGGGCCAGGGCTGGTCGCTGCCGTTACCGTCACCGTTCGAGGGGTGCGATTCCGAGGAGGATGTAGATATACCCGTGGCCTCGGCTAGCTGGATGAACAGGTCGCGGACGTGCACTACGCCCACAATGTTGTCGAGATCGTGGTCGTAGACGGGGAAGCGGCTGTAGCGGTGCTCCACCATCGTTTGCAGCACTTCCTGGAGGGTGGCGTCTACTGGGAGGCCGATTAGCTCGGTGCGGGGGAGCATGACCTGGCGGGCGGTGAGGTCGCCAAAGTCGAACACGTTGCGCAGGATGGTCTCTTCTTCGCGGTCTAGCACGCCCGCTTTGCGGCTGGATACGACGAGCATCTCAAGTTCTTCGACGCTGTAGACGGTCTCGTGTCCCTTGTCCTGGGGGAGGCCCATCAGGCGTAGGGTGGCGTTGCTGACCGTGTTGATGATCCATATGAGGGGCTTGAAGATGACGAGCATCAGGTTCATCGGCCTGATGACGGCCATAGCCACCGTTTCCGCGCGCTGGATGCCGAAGATCTTGGGCACGGTCTCGCCGTAGATAAGCTCGACTATGGTGACGAGCAGTAGGGCGATGACGAAGGCTATACCGTGGATGGAGACGAACTGCTCGACCCACTCATGGGGCAGGATGGCTTCGAGGGGCGGCACGATGACGGCGGCTACAACAGGTTCGCCCAGGGCACCGAGGCCCAGCGTCGCCATAGTGATGCCTATCTGGGCGGCGGCGAGGTAGGTGTTGAGGTTGTGGAGGGCGCGCTGGAGGTCTTTGGCGGGGCGGCTGCCCTCGGAGGCTAGCTGCTCCACGCGGGTGCGGCGGATGCTGACGAAGGCGAACTCAGCCGCTACGAAGAAAGCGGTGACGAGTACGAGCACTACCGTTAGAATGAGACCGAATGCCATAGTGGGCTTTTTGTCCTGGCGTGGTTTGTGTTTTGGGTCCGGGCGGAACGGTTCTGTTGCTGTAAGTTAGCATGTTTCAGGCCGCTATGTTTGTATGGTAATGGGTGTGGGGGGTGGGAGTCAATGTCGAGGGGTTGAGGAGGAGCAGTGTGCGTAGGACGACGCCCGGCGATTGAAATCGCGGACTACAGTTTGCAAAGTCCGCCGCAGGGCGGACTACTTTGAGGGGCGGGCGAGTCAAGAAGGGGAGCTAAGGATGTTGTGGAGGTGACGGTAGGAAAGGAAGGGTGGTATTTGGGTGGTGAGGGACGAGATTTCTAACGGAGTTTACCCTGAGCGTAGCCGAAGGGTTCGAAATGACAAGATCGGGGCTTGGGTGGTGTAATTGGGCAGAGTACGACTCCCACCTGATTCTCACTGCGTTCGGAACGACAAAAACTTTGTTGGGTGTGGGGAGGTGCGGTGTGGATGGTTGGTGGGGTGTGGGGGTAGTATATAGTGGGTGGGGATATTTTGGGGAGCGTGGGGAGAGAGTGAGTAGATGAATGCTATTGAGACGTCGGGGTTGACGCGCAGGTTTGGGGAGAGGGTGGCGGTGGACCGGCTGGATCTGGCGGTTCCGCGGGGGCAGGTGTTCGGGTTTTTGGGGCCGAACGGGGCGGGTAAGACTACGACGGTGAGGATGCTGGCGGCTATTATCGAGCCTACGGAGGGTAGCGCGCGGGTGAATGGGCACGCGCTGGGGGAGAGGAACGGGGAGATTAGGCGGTCGGTAGGGATTTTGACGGAGACACCTGGACTGTACGACAAGCTGACGGCGATGCAGAACCTGGTGTTCTTCGCGGGGCTGTATGAGGTGGAGGAGCAGGAGGCGAGGTCGGCGGCGGAGCGGTACCTAAAGCTAATGGACCTGTGGGAGCGGCGGGACGATAAGGTAGGCATGTTCTCTAAGGGTATGCGGCAGAAGCTGGCTATCGCGCGTGCGTTGCTGCACGACCCGGCGGTGGTGTTTTTTGACGAGCCTACGGCGGGACTGGACCCGGAGGCGGCGCGGACGGTGCACGACTTTATTCGGAACTTGCGGTCCGAGGGGCGGACCATTTTTTTGACGACGCATAATTTGTCGGAGGCGGACGCGCTGTGCGATTTGATCGGGGTGTTTCGGACGCGGCTGCTGACGGTGGGGTCGCCGCGTGAGCTGCGGAGCAGGTTGTTTGGGACGGGGACGCTGGTGACGGTGGCGGACGATGCGGAGAGGTGGGCTGGGGTGGCACGGGGGCTGCCGTTCGTGAAGCAGGTGACGGCGAACGACAGCACGTTGTCGGTGGCCCTGGACGACCCGGAGGGTATGAACCCGCTGTTGGTGCAGGCGCTGGTGAGCGCGGGGGCTCGGGTGCGGTACGTGCAGCCTTCGGCGCATTCGTTGGAGGATGTGTATTTGCAGCTTGTTAGCGAAGCGGGACAGGCTTAGAGACGGAACCGCCAAGACGCCAAGACGCCAAGGACGCGCCAAGGTTTAGAACTGTTGTTGGGATGAGTGCTACTCGGCACTCGGTACTCGGTACTCGGCACTCGGTACTTGATTGGGAGATGAGATTGTGAAGAAGATCAGGGTGATTTTGCGGAAGGAATGGTTGGAGCTGCGGCAGGAGAAGGTGTTGCTGCTGACGACCGGGCTGCTGCCGTTGTTGTTCGCTTTGGGGCCGCTTTTGTTCGCGCTTTTGATTAAGGGAGCGGACCTGAGCGATATAGAGGGGGAGATGGAGGAGTTCGGGCAGTTGCTAGAGATCAACCCGGCGTTCGCGGGGATGAATATGCTGGAGTTTGGGCAGGCGGTGGTGGGGCAGCAGATTAGCTTGATGTTTTTGTTGCTGCCGATGATTTTGCCTAGCGTGATCGCGTCGTACAGCATTGTGGGGGAGAAGAATAGCAGGACGCTGGAGCCGGTGCTTGCCACGCCGGTGACTACATTGGAGTTTTTGCTGGCGAAGAGTATCACGGCGGTGCTGCCGGGGATGGTGATGACGTGGGGAGCGGCGGGGCTGTTCGCGCTGGGGATGATACCGGCGGCGGTGTCGGCGCGGGCTTATGCCGCCGTGGTGTCGCCTACGTGGCTGCTGATGCTGTTGTTGTGGGCACCGTTGTTGTCGCTGATTACGGTGGGACTGACGGTGCTGATTTCGTCGAAGGCGAACGACCCACGGAGCGCGCAGCAGGTGTCGGTGGTGTTGATACTGCCGATGATGGGGTTGATTGTGGCGCAGCTAGCCGGGGTGCTGGTGCCGGGGCCGATGATTGTGCTTGTGGGGGCGGCGGGATTGGTGTTGGTGGCGGCGATTGTGATGAACCTGGCGGTGGGGTTTTTTCAGAGGGAGTCGATTCTGACGCGGTGGGGGTAGTGGTACGACGGACGATACGAGTGATGAGGACTGAGGACTGAGGACTGAGTAGAGAGTGGATACAGGGCAGCACTCTACCCAACAATCCTAAACTTGGCGCGCTCTTGGCGTCCTTGGCGTCTTGGCGTTTCCGTCTTATACCATCGTCCATCGTCTATCGTCCATCATCCATCGTCCGATTGTGAAAGCTTTGACAAGCTGGCATAGGGCGTGCTATCATCCTGGTTGGTACGTATTGTGGTTTGCGCGAGATAGTAGCTATTTGGGAGTAGGGAGTGACCGCTCTCCGGGAGGCGTTAGAGATGCCGCTGTTTAGGAAGAAGCCTGTTAGTGACGGGCAGTGGGTTGAGGCGAAGCCGGGCGACCCCGATCTCAAGTATGCGGTGAAGAAGGGGAAGAAGACGAAGGTCTTCCGTGTGATTACGGTGCGGGGGCGGCAGGAGCAGGAGTGGCTCGATTCGGGCATGTGGCAGCCGTTGCAGGAGACAGTTATCCCGGCCGAAGCTAAGGCCCCGCAGACGGTGGTGTACTATGGGACGTATGGCTCGGACGGTATGAGGCACGACGGCGCACCGGGCGGGGCTTACTCGTCGGTGTTCGACCAGTACGCGATGCAGGGGCAGGACGTGTATACTCGGGACGAGGCCAGGCGTTTAAAGCAGTGGGACACCCGCAAGCCGTTCCCCGGCTTCGACCCGAAGCTGGGCAGCAAGACGCTCGATATTTACTCGGAAGACTAGTCTTGCCGCAAATTGGAAAGAGAGTCATGGGCGGGCCGCAAACCCGCCCTATTGTATAGGTAAGAGAGGTAGTAGATTGACGCAGATGCATATTGGGGTGCTGGGTGGTGGGGCGCTGGGGCTGACAGCGGCGATGCGGTTGGCCCGCCGGGGCGCGAAGGTGACGTTGATTGAGAAGGAGCAGGAGCTTGGCGGGTTGGCGGCGGGCTTCCCGGTGGGCGACAAGGGCACTTACCTGGAGAAGTTCTACCACCACCTCTTCCGCACCGACAAGGATATCGTGGCGCTCATCGAGGAGCTGGGGCTGGGGGATAAGCTGGGGTGGCACAACGTCAACACCTCCACGCTTATCAACGGGAAGAAGTGGAAGGTCACGCCGAAGGACTTGCTGCTGACGTACCGGGTGATGTCGTTCGCGTCGAGGTTCCGCATGGCGGCGGCCAGCGCGTATTTGAAGTTCGAGGGGAATTACAAGCGGCTGCGCAACCAGACGGCCGTCGAGTGGATAAAGAAGTGGATGGGCAAAGAGGCGTACGAGGTGCAATGGAAGCCGCTGCTGTACGGCAAGTTCGGGGAGCACTATGACTCTATTGCCCTGCCGTGGTTCTGGTCGCGGGTGCACGAGCGGAGCTTCAGCCTGGGGTATTTGAGGGGCGGGTTCCAGCAGTTGTACGAGCGGCTGGGAGAGGAAGTGCGCAAGGCCGGCGGGGAGATCCGGCTAGGTACAGCGGTGACGAAGATAACCCCGGTGGAGGGCGGCAAGACGCGGGTGGAGACCGACAACGGAGGCACGTTCGTGTTCGACGCGGTGGTGTCTACGCTGCCGACGAAGCTGTTTTTGAGGCTGGCGGAAGGGCTGCCGGATAGCTACAGGGAGAAGTACGACTGGGGCACCGCGCTTGGCGCGCACGTGGCGATACTGGAGCTAAACCGATCGCTGCTGGGGGATGCTTACTGGCTGAACATCAACGATTTGGGGTATCCGTTCCTGGTGGCGGTGGAGCACACCAACATGATGCCGAAGGAGGAGTACGGCGGCAACGTGCTGGTGTACCTGGGCAATTATCTGCCGATGGACCACCGCTACTTCAAGCAGCCGGACGAGCAGACGCTGGCCGAGTTCCTGCCGCACTTGAAGAAGCTGAACCCGGACTTTGACGAGAGTTGGATAACGAACAGGTGGTTCTTCAAGGCCCCGTTCGCGCAGCCGGTGGTGACTAGGGAGTACGAGGAGCATATTCCGCCGCTGAAGACGCCGCTGCCGAACGTGTACATGGGGAATATGTTCCAGGTGTACCCGCAGGACCGGGGGCAGAACTATAGCGTGCGGCTGGCGAACAAGCTGGCCGGGATGGTGCCGCTGGAGAAGGGTGGTAGTGGGGCGGATAAGGGGGAGTAGGGGTAAGGGAAGTATGGTTATTCACCGCAGAGACGCAGAGAGCCTGCCCTGAGCGAAGCCGAAGGGGCGCCGAGATTACGCAGTGGCTAGTTGAGGGTGTTCTTTGTAGGGGCAAAGTTACCTGGTGGGCACGGCCTCGGGTATGGACGTATAGAGGGGCGGCGCTATGGGAGGGGTGGTAGGCTCAGGCTCAGGCAGAGGGGGTCGCGGGGTGCGGGTTGGCGGCGGCGGCTGAATGTAGTCCCAGGGCGTGCCGTCTTCTCCCGCGGTGATGCTCACATAAGGACCACCTTCATGATAATCCACAAAAATTGTGCCTGGTTTGTAGCCTGGAGGACCGAAATCGGGAGAGAAGGACTCACGAGACCAGGGTGTCTTGCCGGAGGATAGTGTCGGATACCTACTGGCAAGTGCATCGCTATGATATGTCTGCACAATTGTATCCCAACGATCTGGAAATTTTTCGGTCTTCACAAGCACTGCATCGGCGGGCAGAAAAGTACGGATCAACGGCTCCATTTGCTCAAGTGTTACATCTTCGCCTCTGTATCCGGTAGTTTCACTTAGCACGATGGGAGCATTAAAAAATATTCGGCTAATGGGGGCATTCTCAAGAGGTGCGCCTTGCTCGCCCCAGAAGTAGACTTCTGTCCCTCTCCAGTAGAGCGGGTGTGTCCTATCGTAAAGATAACGATAGGTCTCCACTGGATCGCTATCAGCAAACGCATGGTTCTGCTCCCATTGAGTCTTGGTTAACCCCAGGCCACCAGACGCAAAAGTGTCAGCAGCGGATGATGGTAGGGAGGAGCCAGGACTAACCACACTCGATGACCAGAGCGCCAGCAGCCATATTGCACCTGAAGCAAAGGTAAGCGCAAGCAACGCTCTGGGTATCATGGGTCGCCTCCATTAGAACCGTCAGATGTGAGTTAGTATACATTGGAACTGATTCCAATGTATATAATAGTAACAAGGACCTGCCCTACACAGGTTCTAAATTGGACTGTTAGTTGCCTACATCGGACGCTCTCTTTGACAGCAGGTGCATGTGGCAGGTCGGCCATGTGCATTGATGAATTAATGGATATTGGCGCGGAAATTAATTGATGTAAGTGATGTTTCCGACTCCCTCTTGGGGCATAATATAGGCAGGCAGACACGATATGCCGGTTGATGAAGGAATGTGCGGTCCCAAAGGGCCTTAGTCGCAAGGAGATAGGAGAACACGCGATGTTTTTCAAGTTTAACTTCAGGGCTAATGTTAAGGTGGCGGTACTGGGTGTGGCCGTGGCTTCGGCGGTCATGATGGGTAGTGTGGCCTTTGCCGATGGTGATAAAGGGAGTGGTGCGGCGAAGCAGGAGCAGCCTCCAAGCATGCCAATGGAATGCAAGGAGTTCCCCGACGTGCCGCCGGGTAGCCCGTATTACTCCCACGTACAATGCCTGGTGTGCGCGAACGTGATTAGCGGGTACCCGGACGGTACTTTTGGGCCGAACAACCCTATTACGCGGGGGCAACTGTCGAAGCTGATAGCGAACGCTATTCCATTGAACAATAATCCGGGGTCTCGGTTGTTTGAGGACGTGCCTGTGGGGCATACCTTCTACGACTATATTCAGCGGCTGGCGCAACTGAGCATTATCAGCGGGTACGACTGTGGCGGCCCTGGGGAGCCTTGCGGGCCGGAGAATTACAAGTACTTCCGCCCGGCGGCGAACGCCACGCGGGGGCAGATAGCCAAGATCATCTCGGCTTCGCAGGGGTTCTCGGAGGAGCCGACCGAGCAGACGTTCGAGGATATGCCGGAGGGGGTGCCGTTCTACGCGGAGGCGTACAGGCTGGCGCTGCGGGGCATCATCAGCGGGTATCCGTGTGGAGGGCTTGGCGAGCCGTGTGGAGAGGGGAACCTGAAGTACTTCAGGCCGAATGCCAATGCTACGCGGGGTCAGGTGTCGAAGATGGTGGCGCTGACGTATATGAGTTGTGAAATGGCACAGGAATAGACGGAACCGCCAAGGTCGCCAAGGTCGCCAAGAGCGCGCCAAGGTTAATAGTGTTTGAGTACGGGGCATCACGCGTGGTGCCCCTGTTGCTTTAGGCTGCCATGAAGGTATTGACTTGCAGGTCAGGTGAATGTATAATTTTGATTGACTGGTCAATCAAGTATAGTGAGGGTGATGGATGCCACCACGGGATGAGCAGGACTATGAGACGCGCCGCCAGCAGATTATCGACGGGGCGTTGCAGGTGTTTTCGACCAAGGGGTTCGAGAAGGCCACTAATAAGGATATTGCCGAGGCGGCGAAGATAGGGTCGCCGGGGTTGATATACCATTATTTCAAGGACAAGACGGACCTGTTCAGGCAGGTATTGGAGCAGCGCGCCCCGGCTTTGCAGTTGATCGCGAACGGCGAGGAGATGATGGATAGGCCGCCGGAGGAGGTGCTACGTGCCTTCGCGGAGGCGTTCGTGGCGGCGTTCAGCCACAGGTCGTCGGTAGCGATGTTCAAGCTGCTGCTGGGGGAGTCGTTCAAGCACCCTGCGATGGCGGACCTGTTCAACCAGATCGGGCCGGGGCGGGGGTTCAAGTTCCTGGGGCGGTACATGGAGCACCAGATGGAGAAGGGTACATTGCGCCGGATGCCCCCTGGCGCGGCGGTGAGGATATTGATGGGGCCGATGCTGGCTTACGTAATTACGCGGGAGGTGTTCGTGCAGCCGGACTCAGATACGTTGGACCCACGCACCATGATCGAGGCGCACCTGGATGTG
>DASVRN010000212.1:0-5268 GCA_036388595.1 Chloroflexia bacterium | reverse complement strand
TGAGAAATCTCGTCCCTCAGCACCCAGATTGCCCTTTTCTATTACAACGTAGAGTCTCATAAGAAAAGAGTTACACCTGTATGGAGGACGAGATTTCTCACTGCGTTCGAAATGACAAGGTCGCAACTTTGGTGCTCATTATCCGTCCGGTCATTCTTGAGAAAGCTTCTAGTAGTTACGCGGGCCGAGCAGCTACAACGACGGACGCGGCTTCTCCCGCTTGTACTAACATGGCACCACTGTAACTTCCCATCTGTGTCGCGGCCAGCGTAGCAGGCTCGGTGGACACGCTTTGCGGCACCACCTGGGCATGTCCTAACCGTTCCACCCTCAGGAACGCCTCCACCACGTCGGGGTCGAAGTGCTTGCCCGCCTGCTCCATGATGTGGACCATCACCATCTGGCGGGGCCGCGCCGAACGGTAGGGGCGGTTGGAGCGTAAGGCGTCGTACACGTCGGCAACGGCGAAGATGCGTGCGGCCAGGGGAATCTCGTCGCCCTTGAGGCCGCGTGGGTAGCCGGTGCCGTCCCATTTCTCGTGGTGGGCGTACGGGATGTCGAGGGCAGGCTCCAGGAAGGCAATTGGGCGCAGCAACTCGTAGGCGTGGACCGGGTGCATGCGCATGGTCGCCCATTCTTCCTCGGTCAGGGGGCCAGGCTTCAGGAGGATCGAGTCGGGGATGCCCACCTTGCCTATGTCGTGCAGGAGCGCGCCACGCTGGATGTGCACCAGCTCGTCCTCGCTCACGCCCATCTCCCGCGCCAATCGCACGGTCATCTCGGTGACGCGGCGGCTGTGCCCCTCGGTCTCTTTGTCGCGCAGGTCGAGGGCGCGGGACCAGCCTTCCAGCGTCTTGTCGTAGGCACCGGCTAGCTCCGCGTTGGAGCGTTGCAGGCTGTCGAACAGGGCGGCATTATCCACCGCGATAGCGGCCTGCCCCGCCAGCGCCTCCAGGAACTTCAGCCACTCGGGAGTCGCATGCAGCGGGCCTCGCTGGAAGAGTTCAAGCACCCCAAGCACCTTGTCCTTGGCGACCAGGGGTACCGCGTAATATGCCTCGAACTCCTCGCCCGCCAGCAACTCCGCACGCGCCAGGTCGCCGGTGTTGTTCATCCTCTCGACGCCGATGGTGCGCTTTTGCAGGGCGGCCTTGCCCGCGTAACCCTGGCCCAGCCACAGGCGCGTGCCCGCCACCGCCTCCGCCCGGAACCCCGAACCGGCGGCGTACTCAAGCTCCCTGGCTCGCTCGTCCAGCAGCAGCACGTCTGCGGCGTCCACCTTCAGTTGCGTGCGCACTTGCGTGAGGATCACGTTGAGGGTGAGCGCCAGGTCGGGGTTGGAGGTAATGGCGATGTCGATGTCGCGCAACGCTTGAAGGTGCTCCACTTGCAGCTTGATCCGCTCCTCGGCTACTTTGCGCTCGGCAAGCTGGTGCTGGGCTTCCTGGTAAAGCTGGGCGTTCTCTGTGCTCTGGCGCTCGAGGCGGCTAGAGGCGTTGCGCACGATGGTGAACAGCGACAGGTAGAGGAACAGGAAGCCGCCCGCTATGCTGAACCACAGGAAGCCGTTGGTGTAGCTGATCCTCTGCCGTAAGTCGGTGACGTCGTAACTGCCCTCGAACACGGCCCCTATCCGGCTGGTGCCCTCCATTTGTAGCGGAGTGTAGATCTTCATCAGGTCGCCGTAACCACGCTCTTCGGCGCTTTCCGCGTCCTTAAGGGGCTGTATCTCGGCGGTGATGCTTCCCTCGAAATTTGCCTGGAGTTGGGGAGTAAGTGGCTGCTTCTGGCCGACGAGATATTCCTGGTCGGAGTAGATGACCATGCCCTGGTGATTCCACACCTTCGCCGCTACAAGATTGGAGCCACCCAGGAACGAGAGGGCCTTCTGGATGTCCTGGTAAATCTCGCCCGTTGCCCCGTTTGTGAGGAGGTCGTCGTCCAAGTGACGACCTACCACGGGCGGCACGAGAGAGGCGGCGGCCATCTTTTGCTGCTCGATGGCCTGCTCTTCAAAGTGCCGGGTGAGGCCCATGCCGAGCAGCACCCCCATGACGACCAGGAGGGCCAGGCTGGTTGTGGAGAATTTCGTGAGTAAGGTGAACCGGAACCGGGGCATATAGCCGTACCTCAATGTTGCGACATGGGCGCTCGGCCTCGAACGTAGCCTGCGCCTCTCCGCCATTATAGGTGCTGGTATTGCCGCTTGTAACTCAGACATATGGATAATCTCTTATAGGATATTAGTACCTCGTATAATAGCCAGGCTGCTTGTTGACGAGTGAGGAGTAACGCGTGAAACGTGAAACGCGGCTCTGAAACGTGAAACGTGAAACGTGATATGTGACTCGTCGGCCCTTTGCCTTACTATGCGCGACTCCCCAGAGCCGAATACCGGACGTGTTCCAGGGCTGCTGTTTGTGGCGGCAGGCGGGGTCTTTTTGTGCCTCGTTTTTCTCCTGTTGCTGGCCGCGAGCATGGAGAAAGAGCTGAACCATGACGAGCATATGTACGTCTCTGCCGGGGTGCTGCTGGCGGATAAGTTACAGGTGCCCTACCGCGATTACCCATACTTGCAGATGCCCAACCTGGTCTTCATGTACGCGGGGTTGTTTGCGTTGTTGGGGTGGCCTGGTTACTTCTTGTTGGAGGCGCGGGTCTTCTCGACGGTGTGCGCGACGGCGGGTCTGGGGCTTGTTTTCCTGGGCGTGGCAGGGATGTTGCGCGTGATTTCCTATGGTTGGAGGTTCCTTATCGCGGCGGGTAGCGTAGTCGCGATCATGGCAAACCCCATCTTCCGGTACACGAGTGGGCAGGCGTGGAACCACGACGCGTCGGTGCTGCTGGCCCTGTCGGCTTTTGTAGCTGTGCACAAGGCCGCGCGGCGTGATTGGCCTGTGCGATGGACGTTGTTAGCAGGCGTGCTGCTGGGGCTGGCGGTGGGCACGCGCCTGACCTTTGCGTTCGTGGTGCCTGTCTTCCTGGCGGCGGTGTACTTGTATCGGTCTGCGGCAGGTGTAAGAGCCGGCTGGAAGGAGAGGCTACGCCCACTGATGCTGTTCGGTGACGGCCTCATGCTGGGGTTGGTGCCTTCCCTGGTTGCTTTCCTCATGGCCCCTGGGCAGTTCGTGTTCGGCAACATCGAGTACCACCAGGTAAACGCGTTCTTCTGGGAGCGTGTGGGCTACGACCGAGCGATGGACCTGGCGGGCAAGCTCGATTATGTGTGGGCGGTCGTTACTCAGCCCGCGAACCTTGTGCTGGTGGTAGGCTCCCTTTCCTTCCTGGCCGCCGGACTGTTAGCCGATCGCACCGGGGGTAGCCTGTACTTGTTCGAGCTATTGTTCGGCGCGGCGCTACTGCCTGCCCTCCTGCTTGGGGCGCTCGCGGCCACGCCCTCATGGTACCAGTACTTTTACATGCTGGTGCCTTTCATGGTGCTCGTGTCGGCCTACAGCTCTGCGCTCCTCATGGCGCGTGCAAAGTGGAGCGTGGCGCTCTTCGGCCTTATGTTGATGCTTGCCGTGGGCCTGGGACGGCCTGGGTACTCACTGAGGGTTCTATCAAATGTGGAGGAATGGGTACCCGTCAAGGTACATGACCTGGGGCTGGACGTGAGTCGTCATGTCGAGCGGGACAAGGTGTTGACTTTCGCTCCCGTGCATGCGCTTGAGGGTGGTGCCGACATATACAGCCTATTTGCCCCAGGGCCGTTCGTGTGGCGCAGTGATTCGCTATTAGACCTGGATGATCGGTATGACCTGAAGGTGCCGTCTCAAGCGGAGTTCATGGCCCTACTTGAAAGGGAGCCTCCGAGGGCTATCCTGACGGGGTTCGAGGGGGGCCTGGAAGCCTCCTGGATAGACTTCGCCCAACAGCACGGGTATGAGATGGTAAGTCTGGCGGACGAGAAGGTATTGTGGCTAAGGCGATAGGGGGTGCTTCACGCAAGCACCCTGCATCAGGCGGGGTCACTTTGCCGCTGTGGGGCCTCGCCGTGCCCGTAATCGCTTTAATCATGCTGCTGGTGATCGTGGGGCAGCAGCCGGACGGGCGCTTGCATCTCTGGGTGCTGGACGTGGGGCAGGGTGAGGCGATCTTGCTCAAGACCCCGCAGGGACATACGGCGGTGGTGGACGGCGGGCCTGGGGCTACCCCGCTGCTGAATGGCATCGGCAACCGCCTCCCATTCTGGCAGCGCGACATAGACCTGGTGGTGCTCACACGCCCCGTGCAGGACCGCCTGATGGGCCTGGTGGACCTCCTGGGCCGCTACGAGGTGGGCCAGGTGGTGCAGACCAAGTACACCGCCACCGGGGGCGTGCAAGCCCAGTGGCTCCGTCTGCTCAGTTCTGGCCGCGTGCCCGTGCATTATGCTACTCGCGGAGAAACGCTGACCTTCGCTGGTGAGCCTGACGTAACCCTTGAAGTGCTCGGCCCCGGCGCAGAAGGTGATGGATCGATAGCCCTGCGGCTTACTTATGCCTCCCATAGCATACTCATCAGTGGTGAGGCCCGCGACGAAGTCGAGGCCGAAATGGTAAGCTATAAAGGTGAGGGCTTGCGCAGTCAGGTGTTAATAGTGGGGCATTCGGGCGGCAAGGACGCTGCTACTCCCCGGTTCCTGGAGACCGTCCAACCACAGGCAGCCATCATCTCGGTAGGCCAGGGCAATCAATTCGACTACCCCGCACCTGAGACCCTGGAGCGTCTGAGCGCGGCAGGTGCTCTTGTGTACCGGACCGACCTGAACGGTACCATAGAGGTGATAGCTGACCGGGAGCGATTGTGGGTGAAGGCCGAAAGATGATTGAGCGCGCCATGAGTAAACGCACTCCGAGACGCAAACGACCCAGCTCGAGGCAGGCGAGGACGGCTAATACGGGGGTAGAGCTAAGCTACCGGGACTGGGGTGGCGATGGGCCGCCCATGCTGTTGCTCCACGGGCTAGGGTCCACCCACCATATCTGGGACCTCGCCGCGCCGTTACTGTCCGAGCGATTCCACGTGGTGGCTTACGACCAGCGCGGGCACGGGTTCAGCGAGAAGCCCCGCAGCGGCTACGACCTCGACACCATGCTGGCCGACCTGCGCGGTCTGGTGGAGGCGCTGGGGTTGGGGCGCGTGTTCGTGGTGGGGCACTCCTGGGGCGGCTCGATTGCGTTGGCCTATGCCGGGCGTTACGCGGATGAGTGCACCGGGATCGCCCTGGTGGACGGCGGGCTGGTGCAGATACAGGACATCCCCGGCATCGACACCTGGGAGACC
>DASVRN010000211.1:0-13526 GCA_036388595.1 Chloroflexia bacterium | reverse complement strand
TTCCACTGGCGATAATAGATATCGCGGCTTGGCGGGTCGGACACTGGGTCGCAGCGCTCGTCAGCCCAGGCCATGTGCAGGCCGCCGTTCTCATCGCGGTCCAGTGAAGGCTGGTAGGTATGCGAGTCGAAGGGGCAGCCGTTGCAACAGGGAGCTGAAACATCTTCGATAGCGGTCCAGGAGTCCGCACCCTGGCGGATCGTGGTCCAGATGTCATTGAAGCTGCCCATCGCAGTGTCCTTGAAGGCCACCATTACAACGCCCTGGCTGGAGACACCGACTTCGATGTCCACCGGGCGCGCCCTGGTTGGTACCCCTTCGCCCACTACGTCCCACACGCCCTGCGGGGTGCGGTGATAGTAGTAGATGTTCTCATTATTGCGGCCGAAGAGCACGTGGGTGCTGTTGTCCGGGCCGGTAGCGATGGCGACGTTCTTGCGGTTCGCGCCCCTGGTGCCGGGTACTTCCTCAGGCTCCGAGGCGTTGCCGTTGGCGTCGATGATAGACACCATGCCGATCACCTGCCTGGCATCAACGGCCCAAAAGGCCATGTGTCGCCGACCAATATCATCCGAGGCCAGCTTGACGTTGCCCATCTGCTGGTCGTCGCCCTCCCACAGGTCAGCGCGGCGGAAAGCGCCGCCAAGCACGTCGTTGCTGGCCTGGGTGATGTAGGCGTCGGTGCCGCCCTTCTGCGTGCGGGTCCAGCCGAGCGAAACGGTGTTGTCGGTCTGGTCCGCGGCTATGGACGGAGTGTTGTCGTAGTAAGCGCCACCTTGCGACGCGTTGATTGGATTGTTCCAGGAATAAGCCGCCGGGGCTGCCGGGTTGCTCGCCACAGTGGACGCGCTTACCTGCCCTCCCGTGAGGCTCAGCGCCAGCGTCGAGACCAGCACACCGGAGGTGAGCAGGGAGGCTAGCGCCTTCTTAAAGCCCTTTTTCATGTTGTAGAGTCTCCTCACTTCCTTAGCGGTTCGCGGATGCATTCTCGATGCGGACATTGTCGAACTGTGTGGTAGCATCAGCCGTAGCCCATACGCCTGCCCAGCCTGAGCTAAACGAGCTGTCGGTGACATCCAGGATTGTGGTCCCGTCCACCGAAGCCGTGATGCGGTCGCCCACCGCGGTTACCTTGACGGTCTGCCACTTCTGGTTGGCGTAGCCCGCGAAGGTGGTTGTGGGTGCGCTGGCAATCTCGGTCGCCTGCGTGCCTACGACCTTCTCCAGTGTCGCCTTAGGAGCGTCGCCGGTCTCTTGCTGGCGGTAGAGGGTCAAGCGATAATAGCCGGCGTCGGAGCCACGGAACACCAGGCCAACGGGCATGGCGATACCGTAAATCTGGGCGCTGACGCTGTTATTGGCGAAGGTAACGCCCTTCACCAGCAGCACAGCCGGGGCATCGCTCAGGTCTTCCGACTCGTCGCCGCGCTGCTGAAGGCGGTTGCTCTTGATCTTCCACGAACCGGGGGCGCTGGCTAGCGACTCGTAGCGGCCGCCCTTGACATCGGTGTCGGTGGCGAAATCATCGGAGAACGGCTCGCCGGGGCGAGCGGGTTCGGACTTGGGGGCGTCGGGAATGGTGGGCACCCCGTTATCGACCATGCCGCCGCGGGCGTTGGGCGATTCTACGATGCCGCCCTGGGGCACCTTGACTTGCTGGGAGCCTGTCGCGCCTACGATGACCGCGGCCGTCGCTAGCAGGAGCAGGGCGACCGCAAGCACGGGCGCTAATCTCTTAAGGGACATTAAACTTTGCTCTCCTTTCCAAACTTTGACCTAACTGTATTGCATAAGCCACGTATATTCGGTTGTGGTATGACGCGGTAGTACATCGTCGCACGTGGCCGCCACGGCCGTGAAAGCCGTTGGCCGGCATCTATGGAGATGCTGGGAGTTGCCGAGGGTCATGTGCTTCACAGTTGGGAGGTAATGGTAGGCCATGCACATCTGGACCGGGATGCTCCACCGCACCCTTACACGTTCGCATGGCGCTGCTAAATAGATGCATCACGCGCATCGACACGCCAGGACGAAGCCCCGACGTATGTAGCCGTGTGCTTAGTGAACTGCTCGGCTGGAAGTACGTCGTCGATTACCGCTGATTCCTTCAGAGTATATGTGAATGAAAGAAGCGGTGTCAAATGCCTGTACTGCTTTCCCGACCATGCGGACGCCCCTTTTTCCCCCATCTCTGCAAGCAGAGTCGCCCTTGATAACCGCATGGAACAACCCTCGCACGCTCTTTGAGAGTGCGCCATACGTATGACGAGCAAGTAATAGCCGGGTTGCGGCGTTTTTGTACTGCAATTTACGTATTCTATTTTGCGGTTTGCTCGCCATGCAAATACGTAGTGCGCCCATACCCTGACCGGAAAAGTGTAAGGAAATCGTAACATCCCCCCGGTCTCGGCCACTCCCTGTCCTGAGTGTATGCTATTTCCATCCTCAGGGTGAGGTTTTCCGCACCTGAAAGGCTCAGTAGCGGATGCCGAGGACGTGTAGCAGCACCCAGGCCGAGGTATGCACACCCGATACGGCCAGGTACGCGGCCAGGACCAGCCGCCGAGGTCTACCGTAGGGCAGGCGCGTCAGCAGGTAGAGCGCAACAAGCGTGAGTGGAATTGCGGGCAGCGATAGCAAGTCCCAGTCGTCGCGGGGGCCGAGGTCGGGGTTCCAACTGATCGAGTAGAAGAAGACGCTGGCCGCGCCTACAACCAGCACGGCGAACGACCTGACCGAACGTAGCTGCCGTTTGACACCGTGCCACGCGAGCGCCACGACTGTAACGATGGTCAGGAGCGACATGGGCGCTGTCAGCAACTGCTCCTGGGCAATCGCCCCGATGTGGGGGAGAGAGAAGAAGGTGTACCGCTCGTAGGGAGATTCGGCCTCGAATAGGGGCAACATCGTGCGGCCGTCGAGGCCACCCATCTCGCTGAGTCCAGTCTGAAGGCGCTCGTAGTCGTACCCGTCCACCAGCATGATGCTGCCCATTACGAGCACCACGCTGAGGCCCACGCCCATACCTTGCAACAGGTCGGCACGCGCTGTGCGCCACCGTGCGTCGGCACGCTCTTGTCCGGCACGCAGGAGAAGCGCGGCAACTACCATCGGCCCCCACCAGAGGGCGGAACCGTGGAGTAGCGGGGCGACTGTGGCGAATAGTGCCACTGTTCCGAAAGGCAGGCGACCCCTCGTGTACTGCCAGCAGGCCAAGATGACGAAAAGACTGGCGATTTGCACCAGGTTGTAGCTCTCCACGTAGCCGAAGTAGAGCAGTATATTGGCGGTGAAAACCAGACCGAGCACCACCAGCCATGCTTCCGAGCGGGTGCGACCTATGGTCCTGCCCAGCAGCCAGGCCCCCGCTACGTACAGGGCACCCGACAGGCTAGCTACGAGCGCATACACCTGCGAAGGTTTGGGGAACCAACCGCGCAGCAGCAGCCAAAGCTTCGACTTGAAGTAGAAGTCCAGCAACTCGCGTTCCCGCCAGATAGCGCCTATGGGGATTTTGCGGTCGAACTCGTCGCTGTCGCCCTCGGAGTACTGAACGGGGAAGAGCGAAAACACGAGCAAGCTTGCACCAGTGAGAACCCACAGCCAGCGGTCACGCAAGGCCCCTGAAAACCCGCCGGGGACACGTTGTGCGCCGGAGTTAGGCTCGTCCTGCCCGCGTAGTGGCGCGAACCAGGCCCACACCAGGCTCCCCGCGACTGCGGCTAATCCGAGCACCTGTAGAGGCAGTGGCATTGCACCGTAAAAAGCCACGCCCCAGGCAAGATTGTCGGTAGGCGTTTTGCCGGAAGGCACCGTCGGGGCTATGAGGTGCCAGGCCATGACAAGAAGTGACAGGACAGTTATCGCTATGGCAATAGGCCAGGGTCTTTCACTAAGGGTGGGTTCCGCTAACGGCACCTCCGGGGTACGGCGCTCACCAAGTAGCAGGCTGCGAATCCAGGGGAACACCAGAAGGCAGACCAGGGGAGGTACCATAAAATAGAGGCTGTAGAAGACCAGCCAGGGCCGCGCCACCGCGTTGAGCAGTCCAATCGCCAAGCCCCACGTTGCGGCTGCTGCCAGGCCGTAGAAGGGTCTGCGCCACACGGTAAAGGTAGCAAAGTACACAAGGACGCCGCTCACTATCAGCGCCAGTGCGGGCCACAAGGAAGGCACCCCCGGTCCGCTACGTTGCTCCACCCGGTAGAAGACCACGCCCAGGGTGCGGCGGTCGCCTGGCGGCTGGAAGAGGGTGGTAGTAATGCCAAGTTGCGGGTTGACGGCGGTGAGTTCGGAGAGAGGCAGCCGTACCTCGATTTCGCCCGGCGCGCGCGGCACAGTGAAGATGCCGAGGTCTTTGCCGCCCGACCTGAGAGACATTTGCGCGTCAGGCTCGTCCGGGGGCCTCACTCCCTGCACGGACAGCCGCACGTAAGTTGGGTAGCCGAGGGGCTGGAGCCGCATCTCGACCGGGCCGTTGCTCCAGCGAAACGCGCCATGTTCGCCCTGCTCCGGTTGGCCGAGACCCTCAATGTTGGGCACGGGAGCGCTGCCGAGGTCCTGAGTCATGCTGGCGGGTAGCTGCTGCGACAGGAGCAAGGGCACCGCGACCGCCAGCGCGGCCACTAGCGCACCGGCACGCGGCGACACTTCACGCAGTCGAGCTAGGATGCTCCTGTTACGCGCCATCGTCTTTGCTCTTGGGTGGCCTGTGCAATTTCGTGAGCATGGTGCTTGTGGAGTGCCGGTGGTACGTTCGCCTGAAACTGTCATGGGTCGCCAAACGTAAATACCTGGCGAGCTGTGAACTGTGGAGTGGTGCGGCTGGCGGTGCCATGCTAACACAAAACCGCTACCCTTTGAAGGCTAAGTCTCGGTGGGCGATATTCAAGTCGGAAAGTAGGAGGTAATTGGTCGATGCGGTATGAAAATTGTATCTGTGAAGGTGCGGAAGCGGGGCTACAGCCGGTAACCGGCTTAAGGCCCAGGCTTTGACACTCTTTGCCCCACAGTAGTATAATCAAGCGTGTGGATGCGTTTCCTCATGCTCTTTACAGAACCCTTTAGGTCCCAACAGCGTTAATCTATTCAGGCAAGGAATTATTCGCGTTTTCATCAAAGAACCCAACAGGTCGCATTACACCTGCGATGGAAGCCCGTAACTAGTCGCGAGGAATCAGAAATGACAGACAATAAATGGCTAAGAAATAGTTTTGTGTGGGTCATCATCATGGTGGCTATGCTGGTGTTGTTCTTCACCTTCCTGGGGAACCGCAACAACAGCCAGGAGATATCTCTCTCCGAAGCGATCAGAGACATCACCGCAGCCAACAGCCCCGTCCAGAAGGTTGTGGGCCATGAAGAGAACAACACCATCACCCTCTACTATGGCGATCCGAAGGCCCCAAACGTCCCGACAAAGACCACGCAGAAAGAGACTAACGTAGGTTTCATCGAGACACTTGAGCATTACGGCGTTGCGCCCGAACGCATCAGGGAATTGAACTGGGACGTTCAGAAGTCGTCTTCGATTGGCAACTACCTGGGCATCCTCGGGTTCTTGCTGCCGACGCTGGTGCTTGTAGCTGCCTTCGTCTTCATGATGCGGCAGGCGCAGGGCACCAACAACCAGGCGATGTCGTTCGGCAAGTCCCGCGCTCGCCTCTTCACCGGCAACAAGCCGACCATCACCTTCCAGGACGTGGCAGGTGTGGACGAAGCCAAGCAGGAACTCGCGGAAGTAGTGGAGTTCCTCAAGTACCCTGAGAAGTTCAACGCGCTGGGCGCTCGCATCCCGCGTGGTGTGTTGCTAGTAGGCCCTCCAGGCACCGGCAAGACCATGCTCGCCCGTGCGGTGGCCGGTGAGGCTGGCGTACCGTTCTTCTCCATCTCCGGCTCCGAGTTCGTTGAGATGTTCGTGGGTGTGGGCGCGAGCCGCGTGCGCGACCTGTTCGACCAGGCCAAGCGCAACTCCCCCTGCATCATCTTCGTGGACGAAATTGACGCGGTAGGCCGCCATCGCGGTGCCGGTCTCGGCGGTTCGCACGACGAGCGCGAGCAGACCCTGAACCAGATACTTGTGGAGATGGACGGCTTCGACAGCCAGACCAACATCATCGTGGTCGCCGCCACCAACCGCCCCGACGTGCTCGACCCGGCGCTCCTGCGCCCCGGCCGCTTCGACAGGCAGGTGGTGCTCGACCGCCCCGACATCAAGGGCCGCCTTGCGATCCTGCACGTGCACTCTCGCGGCAAGCCCCTGGAGAAGAACATCCAGCTTGAGACGCTTGCCAAGCAGACCCCCGGCTTCTCGGGCGCGGACCTGGAGAACCTGGTGAACGAGTCGGCTATCCTGGCCGCCCGCCGCAACCGCAAGACGATCACGATGTCCGAGATGGAAGAAGCTATCGACCGCGTGATTGCAGGCCCGGAGCGCCGCAGCCGCCTGATTTCGGACCGTGAGAAGGCTATCACCGCCTACCACGAGGTGGGGCACGCCCTGGTGGCTCGCATGCTGCCGAACGTAGACCCGGTGCACAAGATCAGCATCATCGCGCGCGGCATGATGGGTGGCTACACCCGCGTGCTGCCTGGTGAGGACCGCTACATGTGGTCCAAGTCGCAGTTCAAGGACAACCTGGCCTTCGCCCTGGGTGGCCGCGCAGCCGAGGAAATCATCTTCCAGGAAGTGACCACGGGCGCGAGCAACGACATCGAGCGCGTGACCGAGATGGCCCGCCAGATGGTGACCCGCTACGGCATGAGCCTCAAGCTGGGCCTGGTGGCCCTGGGCCGCAAGGAAGAGCTGGTCTTCCTTGGCCGCGAGATCTCGGAGCAGCGCAACTACTCCGACCAGATCGCGCTTGAAATCGACCAGGAAGTCAGGGCGCTTGTGGACGAGGCATATGCCACGGCCAAGGAAATCCTGACGACCTACAGGGACAAGCTCATCGAAATCAGCGAGTTGCTGATCGAGCGCGAGACGCTGGACGCCGCTGACTTCGAGGCCCTGTTCGAGGGTATGCCTCGCCCTGAGCCTAAGCTGGTCAACCCGCCCAAGCTACAGCGGCCCGAGCAGCCGGTACCCCCGGCCAACGAGCAGCAGCCCCGCCCGCTCCCCGGCCTCCAGGGTGCCCCCGGCATGGCATTCCAGCAGGAGCCGGACTCCAGGGCCTAAACGCCAAGACGCCAAGACGCGGAGAACGCGTCAAGGTTAAGGATTGTTATTCAAGCAAAAGGACCAGAGTACTTATGATGTACCCTGGTCCTTTTGTATTCACAAAACCATCATCCTCTTGGCGCGTCCTTGGCGTCTTGGCGTCTTGGCGTTGAAAAAACTCTGCCCCTAACGTTGCACCTGGAACTCGCGTATGGTGCGAGTGAAGGCGTCGAGGATGTACAGCTTGCCGCCGGGGGCATGGGCTAGGCCACGGGGTGCGGCCAGCCCGGGGGCGGGATCGGGGATCTTCGACAACTGGGGCTCGCCTGTGGTGGTGTTGATGGACAGGAAGCCTTCGTCGTAGGTAACGTCCAACCATTCGCCGTCGAATTCGAGGTACCAGGTGTTGAACTGCGTTTCGTACGTCCGCTGGACCTTCTCCTCAGGGCCGACCTGGAAGACCCGGTGGCTGAGGTCGGAGATGTACACCGTACCGTTCTCGGCCGCGGCCACGTCAATGACGTTGTTGAACGGCACTTCCTGCCCGTTGAAGTCCGCAAGGGCCGGACCGCCCTCGGGACCGTAGCTGATGACGCGCCCGCCCACCGTATCGGCCACGTAGATGCCGCCGTCGGCCGTGACGTCGATGCCGCTCGCGACGGGCGTTTTGCCTTCGAGCGAGATCTGCCTGACAATCGTGCCGTCGCCCCGCATTACCAGCACCGCCAGCGGACCCTCCCCGTTGTTCAACACGTAGAGCAGGTTGTCCGGCCCGACGGCTATGTCGGTGGGCTGGGTATAGGTCGTCACGTCGGCGGCACCCAGCGGTTGCAGGATAGAAGCCTCCCCGGTGGAGGTATCGAGCACACCCACGTATCTTTCCTTGAAGTCGGCAAAGTAGAGTTTGCCGTCGAGATAAGCCATACCCTGCGGCGAGTTTAGCGGCACTTCCAGGGGCCACTCGTTAGTTTGCGCCAGTACGGTGCGGCGCTTGAGGTGCTCGGCGTTGACCGTGAACCAGCTTCCCGCGAACAATCCGATGGCTAGAAGCCAGAGCGCGGCTTGCGCGCCCCGCGGCAGCGTGCGTCCTACCCAGCGCGGGCGGTGCGCCGACACGAGCACGTAGCACAACAGGACGACAGCCAGGACAGTGGCCCCGGTCCAGAGGGTGTTGGCCGGGAGCCGTAGCGCGTCCAGGTGCTCGATGGAGGGGAGCAAGTTCCACAAGTCCACGCGCAAGGGCGAGCGCGCGTCGTTTGCCAGCCAGAGGAAAATCGGGTTGCCGGGCCAGAGCAGCCTGGCGTCGTACCACATGATCGCCATGAGGAAGAGGCCGGGCAGGGCGAGCGCGGCGTAGATAACCTTGTAGACGATGCTCCGCTCCAGGGCGAGCAGCGACATTGCGAGCGGCGCGGATAGTAGCGGCACCACCACCGTGATGAAGCGGGCGGGTGGCCCCCACAGGCCACTCCAGAGCACGTAGGTCATGAGCAGGCCGACATAGGGGAGGGCTACCACTCCGGTCCAGAAGAGCAGGCGGCGGTCGGCGGAACGCCGCGACCGGAACATGGCGACCATGCCCGCGAAGGCTAGCAGGTAGATTGGTGCGTAGGCCAGCAGACCGGCCTGGCGGTCGAAGAGGAGCGCGAAGCCGGTGCTGAAGAAGTGCTCAAGCTCCTCGCCGCCCTTCCAGGGCCACAGGAACGGTTCGGCGTCGCCAAGCTCGGGCACCCGGTTGGCCGGGGTGAGCGCACCGAACAGGAAAAAGTTGTACGCTGCCAGCAGACCGAAGCCCGTGGCGATAGGGATCGCCAACGCGAGCAGCCGGGGCAAAATACTTTCCAAGCCGGAGGATGTAGTAGCCAGGTCAATGTATGTGGCACCTTCCCCGGCTTCCGGTTCCGCCTCAGCTTGCTGTGCGCGGTAATAGCGCCAGCCCTGGTAAGCGCCAAAGGCTATCAGGCCCGCGGCCACCGGCAGGTTGCGCCAGGACATCCAGGGGGTGTAGCCTATGCACAGGCCAACCAGCAGCATACGCCACGGCCCATTAGCCTCCCCACCAAGCGCCAGCCTCCTGAACGCGTAGAGCACCAGCAAGGCGGTAGCCACCTCGGTGAAGACCAGTTCGCTGTAGCTCATTATGGGGTTGCTGAACGACATGGACAGCCACACCGCCCACGCTATCCACTTGCGCCCTGTTAGCTGGTAGGCCATCAAGAAGATGTTGACGGCCAGCAGCGCGCCGAGCACGTTCATAAAGATCACGGTCGCGGGCCACCAGAGCGACACCAGCGAGCCTATGCCCCATGCTGGGGCGATCAAAAGCGGGAGGCCCGGCTGCCGGAAGTCGTACATCTCGTCGGGTGGCCGGTTCCTGGAAGCCGCGGGGATGGGGGGCACCGGGAACGGGGCCGACATTCCTACGAAGCCGGGAGGGCGGGGACTCAAGGCGTAGAACTTGGTTTCGTCCTGCTGGGCGTAGTTGTTGGCGATATTGAGGTCGCGGTCCTGCACGATACTGGCCGCGACCATGAGGTAGAAAGCCTGGTCGCCGGTGGGTGGGTTGCTGTAGATGATAATCCGGGGCACCATCGACAGGTAGACCAGCAAGGTCAGGCAGAAGCAGATGACCACCCAACTGCGCCGCAGCGGAGTCCGCCCCAGGTCGGCGTCAAGTGGCACGTCCGGCACCCGCACGTACTCATCACCGTCGTCGCCCGCTTGAACTCGCACATGGCGGTGCCGGGCCTCTCGCACAGTTGTGGAGGCTTCCGGTACCCAGGCTTGCATCGGTTGGCGGCCCGCCGGACGTTGCGGCAATGGTGGGGAGGGCGGAGGGGCGTCCGCTGTGTCCGCTGTGTCCGCTGTGTCAGAGTGTGGCAGGTCCTCCCCGTTCGTGGGGCTGTCAGGGGTGTGCATAGTGAATTGGGGCGGCTCTGAAGGCTAACAATGGTGCTTCACCTGTCGTATTACCCGGAGGGGAGCGTTGATACAGGGTATTGCGCAGACGCATACGTATCCCGCGTCCGGGTATCCAGCGTCGTGGCTCAATCAGGAAGTTTACTCTGAGCCTGGGGCTGTGTCAAACTAGCTTCCCTACGCTTTCCACCTGCCGCTGCCCTGTGGTACAATGACCCCTGTGCCCGCCCGGCGGCTCGCCGGGACCTTCTATACTGGGCCTGGAGTTACCGCGTTAATGTCTGGCCTTCCGCCAACGTCCGGCGGGGCCGAACCCCACCACTCCCCATGCGTCTCAAACACCTCACGCTGCACGGATTCAAGACCTTCGTCCCCAGGACCGACCTGGTACTGGGCGAAGGCATCACCGCTATAGTCGGGCCGAACGGCAGCGGCAAGAGCAACGTCGCGGACGCCATACGGTGGGCGCTTGGCGAGCAGTCCCTCTCCATGCTGCGCGCCAAGCGGACGGAAGACCTCATTTTTGCAGGCTCCTCCAACCGGCAGCCCGTGGGCATGGCCGAAGTGGCCCTCACGATAGACAACTCCGACCGCCTGCTCCCCCTCGATTTCGCGGAAGTCACCCTTACACGCCGGGCTTACCGCTCAGGCGAGAACGAGTACTACATCAACAAGAGCCGCGTCCGCCTGCGCGATGTGCTGGACGTGGCCTCGACGTTGGGGCAGGCTTATACCGTCGTGGGCCAGGGCCTGGTTGACGCGGCCCTCTCAGCCCGCCCCGAAGAGCGCCGGGAGCTATTCGAGGAGGCCGCCGCCATCAGGGGCTACTTCGTGCAGCGCGAAGACGCCCTGCGCCGCCTCACGCGCACCGAGGAGAACATGAGCCGCGTGGCCGACCTGGTGGCCGAGCTTGAGCCGCAGGTGAGGCGTATGGAGCGTCAGGCCCGGCAGGCGCAGGAGTACGGCAAGATAGAGGCCGAGCTGCACGAGGCGATGCAAGAGTGGTACGCCGTGAGGTGGCAGAATGCTTGCGCCGAACTAGAGCGCGCGCAGGGCAACGAAGAGGCGGCGAGGCGCGTTGTCGAAAGCAGGAAGGCCAACGTAGCAGCCAAGTCGGCCCAGTTGGTCGAGGCACGTAAAGCGGTGTGGGAGCTAGTGGACGCGGTGTCGGCCTTGCACGAGCAGCGGGCGCAGATACAGGCCCGCCACGCCACACAGTCGCAGGCCCAGGCTGTGCTCGCGGAGCGGCTGTCCGCGTCGAGGGCACAGGTGAAGCAGCTTGCTCAAGAGCAGGCGAGCCTTGCGTCCGCCATTCGGCAGGCCCAGGAACAGTTGCGGTCGGCGGACCAGGACGTTCAGACGCGTGAGGCCGAAATCGCCACCCTGCGCGAGGCGGGCAAAGAAGTAGCTGCTCGACTGTCCGACTGGGACGCCCGGATCGAGGAGATGCGCCGCCGCTACGAACGGGAAGCCAAGGCGCTCGAAAGTGCCGCCCGGCAGAGCGCGGACCTGCGGGCGCGCACGTCTCAGGCGCAACGGCAGATTTCCGAACAGGAGAACGTGGCGCAGGACGCCGAAAACAAGCTCACCTCCCTGACGCAGAAACTCGCCACAGAGGAGACCTCCCTGGGCGAGCGGCACGCGCATTTCCTCGATGCGCAGAGGGCGGTTGCCGCGAGAGAGGCCGAGCAGGCAACGGCTCAATCGAGTCTGGGGAAGGCGCGTGCGGCCCAATCGGCCGCCGAGACCGCACGCAGGGAGTTGCAGCGCCGGTTGGACGGCCTTAACTCGCAAATCGCGGCGCTAGCGGGGGAACAGCAGGCCAGTCTCTACGGCGGAGTGCGGGCGGTGGCAGGCGCGGCGCGGGAGGGCAGGCTGGCCGGTTACGTCGGCACGGTTGCCGAACTGTTGCAGGTGCCCGGCAACCTCGAAACGGCTATAGAGGCGGCGCTGGGTGGCCGCTTGCAAGATGTAGTGGTCTCTACCTGGGCTGACGCGGAGCGAGCCATTGCCATGTTGAAGCAGTCGGGCGCGGGCCGGGCCACTTTCCTCCCGCTGGACACGTTGAGGGCTTCGCCTGCCTCAAATCCGCCTTCAGGACCGGGCATCGTCGGATTGGCGCGCGACCTCGTTGAGTACGAGCCTCACCTGAAGACCCTGGTCGAGTCGCTGCTTGGGAGGCTGGTGATTGTGGACGACTTGCCTTCCGCTCGCCGCACGATTGCTGCTCTACCCGCCAATGCGCCCTGGACTCTGGCGACGCTGGGGGGCGAAGTGGTGCGTCCTGGCGGCTCGGTCACCGGGGGCTCGAACAGCAGGGCGGACGACAACCGCGCCAAGGGCCGCACCATACTGGCACGAGAGCGCAAGCAGCGGGAGCTAAACACGGCACAGCAGGAACTCAAGCGGGAGCTAGCTCAGGCCGAGCGTGACATTTCAGCCTCTATTGAATCGGTGCGCGAGCAGGAGGCGGCGCTGGCAAGGCTGGCTGCGCAGTCGGAGGACGCCCGCAAAAAGCAGGTCGCGGCGCAAATGGCGCACGTAGAGCAGCAGTCTGCCGTGGCACGGCTCCAGCAGGAGATTAGCTGGCGCAACGGCTTGCTGGGCGAGACGCGGCGCAACATAGAGAACGCGCTTGCGCTGGTTGAGAGCACCGGCCTCGAGCTGGCTCAGCTTGAGGAGCAACTTGAGCCTCTGCGTGCTACGGTGGCGGAAGCGGAATCCAACTTGAAGCAGGCCGTGGCCGAGCGGGAATCGATGGCGGGACTGGCGGGGACCGAGCAGACCCGGCTGGCTGTTATGGAGGAGGGGCTGCGCAACGCCCGCGCCCGCCACGCCGACCTGCGGCGCGAGTTGCAGCGGTATGAAGGCAGGCAGTCTGACCTGGCGTCAAGGCTGGAAGTGGCAGCGAGGGACGAAACGAGCATCAGCAGCCAGATTGACGAGCATGCTAGCCATGTGGCGCAGTTGGCGGAACAGCTTGCGCAGATCGAAGCCAGGGTTGACCCCTCGGAGCACAAAGTCCGCGTGCTGGAGGCTGAAGTAGGCAAGGTTGAGAGCGAGCAGTCCGCCCTCCAATCCCTGCTGTTGGACAATGAGACGGCCCTCAGCCACGCGGCGGTGGAAAGGCAGCGGTGCATTGGTACTCTCGACAGCCTGCAAGTGGAGATAAGCGAAGAGCTTGGGGAGGCGCACAGCGGCCAGGAAGAGGTGGCTCACCTGGTTGTCGCCGGTGCTGAGGCCGCGGGTGGTGTTGCCATAAACGGGATGCAGGTAGTGTGGCCCACGGCGCTGCGGCGTCCGGAGCCTCATGTGGCGGGCGGCTCCAGTAACGGGCACACAATTGACACCGCGGGCCACCTTCAGACGCTGGAGCGGAGGGTGTACGCCCTCAAAGCAAGGCTGTCGCGCATCGGGCCGGTGAACCCACTCGCGATGGAGGAGTTCA